>DAOVTR010000093.1 GCA_030633015.1 Bdellovibrionales bacterium | reverse complement strand
TTTCAATGAATTGTTATTTTTTGTATGCCATTTGCTATTGGTATAATTTATTTTATATCTGATCCTAGTTCAATGGATTCCATGTTTAGCACGGGATTTGGGATTTTTCTTCTGTCCGTAGCTTTGATTTTGGACATTATTGGGGCGTTTATTATTATGAAAATTGTTAGAATAAAGGTCTAGTTGTTTTATATTTAGTTGATGGGGATTATAGAAAAATATATGATTAATTTTAAAGAAAAAGCAACAAGATCCGAAAAGTTTAAAAGAATATGATCTTACTTATTAAAGGATTTAGATTATGAAATTACTTACTTTTATTTTTATGGTTTTATTTATTCCTACTGCTTTATTTGGTGGGGTTAATTTAAAAAATGGAAATTTTTATATCTCTTATTCTGATATTAAAGTTCCAGGTGGAGGTCATGATCTTGAAGTTCTAAGAACCTATAACTCTAAATCTGCTCACAAGGGGTGGTTTGGTTTTGGTTGGGGAAGTGATTTTGAAACTTACTTGGTTGTTTCTGCTGATGGATCTGTTGTTATTCATGAAAATGGAGCAGGAGCTCAGACAAGATTTATCAGAAAGGGATCAGTAGATGCTAAGGCCGCAGCAAAAAAAATAGTATCTGCCATGAGAAAAAGAACTAAGATTGGAGATAAAGTTGTAAATGATCTAGTAGATAAGTTATCAAAAGATGCTGAGCTTAGAAGAGCATACTCAAAAAAGTTTAATGTAAAGTCTACAATTCCAAAAGGTACTAAGCTTTATTCAAATATTAGGGGCATTCAAACTCTTGAGAAAATATCATCTGGATATAAAAGAACATATAATGAAGGAAAGAGTGAATATTATAATATGTCAGGAAAGCTAACTAAAATTGTTGATAAAAATGGCTATAAAATTACTCTTAATTATAAAAAAGGTGGAAATTTAAAGTCTGTTAAAGATTCTGGAGCAAAGCAGCTGTTTTTTTCCTGGTATCCAGACGGTAAAGTTAAAAATATTTGGTCTGCTGGAGATAAAAAAGCAGAATATAAATTTAGTGGAAATGATTTAGCGGAGTCAAAAGATGTTGAAGGAAATGTTTATAAGTTTTCTTATGATAACAATCACAATATGACTAAAATTGCTTATCAGGATAGATCGTCGATGGATATTAGTTATGATCGCAAGATGCAATTTATTTCTAAGATAAAAAGTAGATCTGGAAATATTACTAAATATGATTACGGGTCAAATCCTAAAAATCCTCACTTTCATTATTGGACGTCTGTAACTAAGAAAAGACAAGGTAGAAAAAGTTCTACCAACAAATATGAATATGAGATTAAGCTTAAAAATGATGGATCTCAATATACCTACCGAATTGTTACAGAAGTAAATGGCATTAAGACAGAGACGGTTTATAATGAGTGCTGCTCACTTCCAATAAAAATTACAAGAGGAAAGCATGTAACAAATTTTGAGTATAATAAGAAAGGGTTGCTACTTAAAAAAATATCTAGCAAAGGTGAATT
Organism: Bdellovibrionales bacterium; assembly: GCA_030633015.1. Next base: position 5,116 of record DAOVTR010000093.1, on the reverse strand, counting down.
TGTAAAATTATCCTATCATCATAAGTTAAATAAGATTACGAAAGTTGTTAATAACGATGGCTGGACAAATTTTGACTATGACAAAAAAGGTAATCTATCCAAGGCAAAAAATAGCAAAGGGAAATCCGTTCTTTTGATATATGATAGCAGGGGCAGAATTACTAAGATGATCGATCAAAATAAAATTGATAAAAAAAGAAGAACATTAACCTTTAAATATAATGCCCTTGGGAAACCTGTTGAAATTGCGATGCAGAAAAAAGGTAAAATTAATGTTTCCTATGATAATTATGGCGAAATTAAGAAAGTTGAGTCAAAATCAGGTCATAAAATGGCGATACAGGTAACTCAAGCTTTTCAATCATTGTTATCGATTGTTAAGCCAGCAGGGGTTAATCTAAATATGTAATTTACTCTTGGAAGGAGAGAAGGTATGAATAAGATACTAGTTTTTATAATGGTTTTAATGTGTTTTTCAGTGGTTGAGGCTAAAGACTGTGTTACAGATGCAGACTTTAAAGCAGTCGATAATTGCAAAATTTATGGAGTTGCACCAGATGGTGGAGGTCCCAGGGTCGGCTGTAGTGCAATTGCTGCAGATGGAAAAAAGTTAGCAGATGCTAAAAGCAATAAGTGTTGGTATCCGTGCTGTAAGGCCTTGGAGACTAAGGGCGGTCAGGAAGATACTGATGAGTGTAGTTATCTAGATGCTAGTAGTAGAGAGATGAATGAAAAAATAACTCTTGAAGAGAGCAAGAAAGATATTTTAATACGTGTAAAAAATAAGTAAAAAAGTAGTTTTTACAATAAGTTATATCTGAAAAGTCTGTCTAAATTTTATACATCTGGCAATATTTAGACAGATTTTTAGCGTTTAGTGTATAGATAACTCCTTAAATTCATATAGATCGATTTGGCATGGTTTCTGCAACTTAAAGAGTAATTGAACTTTAAGGAGGCAGAGAAGATGAAAAAATTAACTTTAGCAATTTTTACAGTTTTACTACTTACAAACTTATCTTTTGCACAAGAACCTAAGGCCGATGGTCAAAAAGCAGGTCTAGAAGAGTGTACAGACTCTGCAGCTGATTTAGGAAGATTTGTAAATAATAAAGATGAAGATAAGAGTAAAGCTAAGAAGAAAAAGAAAAATACTATTCAAGGAAAATAAAAATCGTTTCCCCCCCTAGCGATTTTTTTTATAAAAAAGGTTCAGTCATAGTTACTGGGCCTTTTTTATGAGTTTTCTTAGAAGTTCCTCTTCTTCAGCAGTATAAGAATCATGTGGATTAAATGTTTTACTATTAAATACTTTGTACTGCTTAGGAGTCTTTGAATCTCTTCCAAGTTTAGATACGATGTTGTCATCATCTTCTGGATTGGAATTTGTGAATAATTTTTTACTAAATTTTTTACTAAGGTAAATGCTTTTTTTTGTCAGATTTCCTGCATGAGAGTAAAGTTGCTGGGTGTATTCATCAGTAAAATAGTTAAGATGATCAAATACAGTTTTATTAAGTATGGGTATATTTAAAATTAAGTAACTAAAAGAAAAAGTTATAAAAAATTTAATAATAAACATATTTATCCTTAAGTTAGTTAACTATCTTCAGCAATTTGCTTAATAACTTTTTCAACTGATTGTAAAAGAATTTCTGGCTCAAACGGTTTTTGAATAAAATCAACTGCACCGCTTGAAATAGATTCAATGACAATATTTTCTGTAACAAGAGAAGAAACCATTATAATATTTATATCTTTTAAAACTTCAGTTAACTTTTTAGCTAAATCAAGACCGCTAATTTCAGGCATTACAACATCTATAATATAAATATTTGCGTTTGTAGTTCCTAACGATTGGAGTGCTTCTTCTGCAGATTTTGCTTCACCTACAACATTGTAATTAGCATTTGTTAATGTTTCTATGATTGCTTTACGTGATAGATCAGAATCGTCTATCACCATAATGCTAATATTTTGTTCATTTTCTTTTTGATCATTCATAATAATTATCTTCTTTTTAAATTATATGTTTTAAGAGTTATTTAAATAACTGGGAATAATAGTCCTCTATAATAATTTAGAAAACTATTTGTAAATATATTGATCTATTTTAGTCAGGTTTATGCTGCAACAGGAGGAAGTGAGCTTCGAATTTTAGAATCCTTTCTAATATTTTTCATTCTCTCATCCCATCCTACAAGCGCAATGCTTAGAACTTCATGGAAATCCTTAACTGGAATAAATTCAATTTTATTGCGGTAATCTTCAGGAATATCAACAAGGTCTTTTTTGTTTTTCCATGGAATAATTATTTTTTCAATATTCATTCTCATGGCAGCAAGAGCTTTTTCTTTTAACCCGCCAATTGGTAGAACTTTCCCTGTAAGAGTAATTTCTCCAGTCATAGCAATAGTACTATCAATAGGAGTTTGGGTAATTAGAGATACAATTGTTGTGGCGAGGGTGATTCCTGCACTCGGTCCATCTTTTGGAATTGCTCCAGCAGGAATATGTAGATGAATTTCATGATCTTCAAAATATTGTTCATCTATTCCTAGTTCTTTAGCATTTCCTCGTATATGGCCAATTGCAGTTTGGGCAGATTCTTTCATGACATCACCAAGTTGGCCTGTCAAAGTAAGTCCCTTTCCACGCATGTCATTAGATTCAATATATAATGTTTGTCCACCAGCTGATGTCCAAGCAAGTCCAGTCGCGACTCCAATTTCATCAATTAATCTCTGGTCATCATCACTATAAAGATGTGGCCCTAAAAATTTCTCAACATTGTCGTTAATAATATGAGTTTTAGATAGGTCACCTTTTGCAATTTTCATTGCAACTTTTCTACAAAGTGAACCTATTTTCTTTTCTAATGTTCTAAGTCCGGCTTCAGCAGTGAAATGTTTAATAACAGAAGAGACACTTTCATCGCTAAAATCAATATGTTCTGCAGTTATTCCATTTTCTTCCATCTGTTTTGGAATAAGATATTTTTTACTGATCGCAACTTTTTCTTCTTGGGTATATCCAGAAAGATTAATAATTTCCATTCGGTCGCGCAGTGGTGCTGGAATATCTTCTAATACATTGGCAGTTGCAATAAAAAGTACTTTAGACAGATCAAATGGAACATTTAAATAGTGATCTCTAAAATTATTATTTTGTTCTGGATCTAAAACTTCTAAAAGAGCACTGGAGGGGTCTCCTTTGAAGTCTCCTCCAACTTTATCAACTTCATCGAGCAGTATTACAGGATTATTGCATTTTACCTGCTTCAGTGCCTGTATAAATCTACCTGGCATTGAGCCTACATAAGTTCTTCTGTGTCCTCGTATTTCAGCTTCATCTTTGACTCCACCAAGGCTTATTCTTACAAATTTTCTTCCTATTGCCCTTGCAATAGATTTTCCAAGAGATGTTTTTCCAACACCAGGAGGACCTGCAAAACATAAAATAGGGCCTTTGATGTTATCACCTTTAAGTTTTCTTACAGCAAGAAATTCAAGAATTCTCTCTTTCACTTCATCAAGGTCAAAATGATCTTCATCAAGAATTTCTTTTGCATTGTCGAGTTCAATTTCCTCATCAGAAGATGTACTCCAAGGAATATCAACAAGCCATTCTAGATATGTTCTAATGATTCCGGATTCAGATGAGTCAGGATGCATCTTTTCAAGTCTAACAAGTTGTTTTTCAGCTTCTGCTCCCGCTTCTTCAGGCATGTTTGCTTTTTTAATTTTATTTCTAAAATCTGAAAATTCATCATCAATCTCAATGGCTTCATCACCAAGTTCACTCTTTATGGCCTTAATTTGCTCTCTTAAAAAATACTCTTTCTGTGATTTTGAAATCTCATCTTTAGCGACAGATTGTATTTTTGATTGCATTGCTAGTATTTCAAGCTCTCTCGAAAGAATATCATTTATCTTATTTAATCTTTCAACGGGATCTAAAATTTCTAAAATTATTTGTGCCTCATTAACATTTAAATTTAGATTTGAAGCAACTAAATCTGCTAATCTTCCAGGAGATTGAATGTCTTCTAAGACCATTAAAATATCAGGAGATAGAACTTTTCCAACACTAATAATTCTTTCAAGTTGTTCCTTGATACTTCTCATTAGAGCATTAATTGTTAAATCAGTTTCGCTCGCTTCAATATCATCTATCTTAGATAGTTTTGTTTGAAAAAATGGTTGGGATTGTTCATATTCAAGTATTCTCGCTTTTGATAGGCCTTGAACAAGTATTTTAATTCTTCCATCAGGAAGTTTTCTCATTCTCATTATCATTGCAACAGTTCCGATTTCATAAATTTCAGAAGGATCGGGAGATTCTGCACGTATATCTTTTTGACTTGCAAGCAATATTAATCTATCAGCACTGTTAATAGAGTGTTCAACAGCTAAAATTGAACTTTCTCTCCCAACAAATAATGGTAAAATCATAAACGGATAAACAACAATATCTCTAATTGGTAACAAAGGGAGCTTTTCTTTAAACTCTATGTTATCTCCCTCATAGTTTGTAACCATAATTCCTCCTAAAAACGGACATCAATCTGCAAACTTCATCTAAGTGATTCTTCGGGGAAAATGTGCTAAGTCTTTAAAGTTTTTATTTTTTTTTTGTAAAAGGAATTTAACTTGTATATAAGTTAGTGATTAGACATCGTTGGAAAAATAGACGAAAACAGTATGTTTTTAAATATAAATAAATTGTTAATTAATTTATTTACTTATATTATAAATTTACTCGATTAATATAACCGAGAGGAATAGTATGACAATAAGTTTTGGAGTAGCACTTTTAGCAGCAGGTCAAGGAAAGAGGTTAAACTTAAAATATCCCAAGCCACTTGCTCCTATTGTGGGAAAATGTTTAATGGATTTTCCCATTGAGCAATCCATTAAATTTTTAAGAAATGAAAAGATTATAAAAAGTTCAATTGTAGCAATTGTTGGTCATAAAAAAGAGTTGGTAGAAAAAAAAATAGATAGTATCTCGAATATTTTAAATAAAGAGATAGAGACCGTTTTTCAAGAGCATCAATGGGGTACTGCAGATGCACTAAAAACATATTTTGAAAAAAATAGTAATACTAAAACAA
>DAOVTR010000063.1 GCA_030633015.1 Bdellovibrionales bacterium | reverse complement strand
GGCCCCAAACTTCCAAGGTTTACCTACTGGATTATATATTGCTCCAAGGTAGAATGCAGAAAAATTACTGTCTGACATGTCATCGACCTGAACTACAGTCATATAACTTGGCGTCAACGGATCATCAAAATTCACAAAACTAAAACCTGTTAAGATTGAACTATAGCGCACAGTCAATCCAAACTGCCACTCCTTAGTATGCTCATAAGAGAGGGCGAACCCAACCTCTTTAACGTCAAACAGAGATTTTAAATCAATAACCATCTCTGAAAAATCTACTCCATCAACATCTTCAAAAGAGTATTGAGGATAAAGTGACTGCATCTTTAATACCTGATAATAACCAATACCCATTACAAATTTATCACTTAATCGGTGTTGCCCCATTATTGCAAAATTACCAGACATTAAAGTCTCGCTTGTAACACTCTTTTCAATTGAAATAGGGCCAGAATTTGTACTAAAACGTGGGGAAAGATGGGAGCTAATATCGTCCCTTGCGCTGGACGCCAGACCAGCAGGATTTAAAAAAACTGATTCAGACCCATCAACGGAGGCAACCGCACTCCCTCCAACGGACGACCACTTCGCCCCCCAAAGAGTGCCAAACTCAAAAGCATAAGACGATTTAATATAAAAAATACAAATTAATACTATAAAGTAAATACACTTGACCATTTATGCCTCAAATTTAAAATTTTGTTTTTTATATTTCAAAATATCTTAAATGTACAATTTTTAAAATAAGATACTTGTAAAAATATTATGGATATTTCTAGTCATTTTAGTAAGTTAAATATAAAATATTATTCATGCGAAATGTCTTACATATAATGATACTTTTTATACTCTTAGGATCTCTAAGTTTATATTCTAACAATAGTTACGGATCACTTAAAAAAGCTAACTATTACTATAAACTAAAAAAAGTAAGTGAAAAAAAGAAATTATATTTAGTAGTAAGGGAGTTAGTTAGGGCCAGATACTATTTCTCAGCCGTTTATTTCATGAAGGAATATCTGGCAGAAACAGATACGATCAATGAGAAAGCTGAAAATCTTTTAGAAAGGTTATTACTCCATGCAGGTCCTGAAGCTTTTGATAATCTAGATTTAGAAACGTTGTATGATCTTAATTCTCCGACACTAAAGTTGCTACTTGCCAATAGATTTTTTAATCAACAAAAATATGAAAAAGCTCAAGAGGTATTGAGCAAAATCCCCCAAAAAAGTAAACATAAAGCTGAAGCATTTTTCCTAACAGGTACTATTAATAAATTAAATAAGAACTATTCAAATGCACTTACCAATTATGTAAATTGTAAAAAACATGCATCCAAATGGAGTGGAAAAGCAAGCCTAATAAGAGAAGAGAAATTTTTTGAGCAATTAAGAGACAACTGCCAAATTCATATTGCAAGAACTCTATATAAGCAGGGAGAATATAAAAAAGCTCTTAAACAATACGATCTGATTCCTAAAACTAATTATATGTGGCCTTTTTTATTATACGAAAAGGCCTGGGCCAACTACTATCTACAAGATTATAATCGTACATTAGGACTGCTTGTTACTTATAAATCTCCCCTTCTTAAAAATTACTTTTTGCCAGGAAGTGAAGTTTTAAGCTCCTTGGCATACTATCGACTCTGCCTATGGCAAGACTCTTATGACCTGGTAAAAAGATTTCATAAAGTATATGCCCCCAAGAGCCAGGAATTAAAAAAAGTTCTCCTTGAAAATAAAAATTCAAAAACTTTTTTTCTTAATTTAGTTTTTTCAAAAAAGAAATCCACCAACAATTTATATGTAAACCAGCTCGCAACTCAGATAAAAAGAAAAATCAAATTTTCCAATAATCTTTTAGCATTTAAAAAAGCACGAAATGAACTTAAATATGTTAAGAAGAAAAAATATAAACTTTTTAGAAAGATTAGAACTGAACTTGGAAAGGATTTAGTTTACCGGCGTGACTCATTAAACCATTACATAAAAAAAATGATGTTCACTTTTATTAATGATATTCATAGATTTTCCCATGAAATGTTTAATATAAAAATTGAATTAATGGCAAATCAAAGAAATCTCATCTATAAAGATAAAAAATTAGTCAAAAAAAACCGTACTCGAGGCAGCTTAAAAACAGTTAAAAGAGCATCAAATGAATACTTTTGGAAATTCAAAGGGGGATTCTGGGCCGATGAACTCGGTGACTACTCGTTTGCGTTAGAATCATCATGTAAAGAGATCTCAACAAAAACTAAAAAGAGAAGAAGATAATGAAAGTAAAAAATATTTTTATAATTTTATTACTATTTTTTGTTTCCAGTATAGTCATTGCGAAAAGAAAAGTTATTTTTAAATATAAATCAAAAGAGGTAATAGATCTTGGAAATCTTGAAATCAAAGGATCAGTAATTGCTCCCGGAGACATTTCCATTAAACAAAGAAGAAGAAAAAAGTTTGATCAAAACCTACTCGAAATGCCTGATTTTGATCGCGAATGCAAAGAAGATATTGAAAACCTACGCTAATACATCCACCTAATTCACTGAAATTTAAGGCAATGCTCAGAAAAAACAGGAAATTGTTTGTAAAACATGACAATAGGCGTTATTATAATATATAACAGTATGAATTTTTTGTATTTTGTTGTTGTACGTCTGTTCCAAATGAATGTAAGCGCATACAAAATCAAATTAACCGTAAAGCTAAGTTTATCGGGTATAACTATGAATTTCTCGATTAAAAGTACGGTTGTTCAAAATTATCTATCTTCTAATCCGTATAGAAAATCAAGTTTCATACCCGCTGGTAAAATTAACAGGGGAAAACGATAATACCAGTTTTAGCTTTATAGTTGGGTGTTTCATGAAAATTCAAAAATTATCATTTTTTCTGAAAATGATTCTTCTTTTGAGCATCACTCTTTTATTTTCTTGTAATGAACAGGAATTCTTTGAAAAAGAATTTCTTGCTGGAGTGGCTGTTCCGGAAGGATTTGACGATGTACCAATCGATGGACAAATTATTCCTGAAGACAAATTATCTGAAACTGAGGACTCAGATAGTAATGATGGAGGTTCTGATGATGACAATGATTCTGATCCTGCAATTGTTTTTGAGACGATTTCTGACTCCTTCATTCAAAATGCGACTCAATCGAATAAAGTCGACATACTTTGGGTGATTGACAACTCTGGTTCTATGGGTGACGAGCAAGCAGCACTTGCTTATAATTTTGATGTCTTTATTAGAGATTTTATTTCAAAAGACGTTGATTTTAAAATGGCAATTACTACAACAGACGGAAGAGATGGACTAAATGGAGTTATGATCAATCCTGCTGACAGCCTAACATCAATTAAGGCAAAAGAAGATGAAGCACAATTTATCTCTGATTTTGCAAATTTTATTCAAGTAGGAACCAACGGTTACTGGAGAGAGACTGGTCTTAAAACTGGTGATGCATTTTTAAATATGCATGCTGAAAACTTCTTAAGAAGAGATGCTTTTTTAATTGTAGTTATGATCAGTGATGAGGAGGACCAATCAGAACTTACTGTACCTGAATTTGTTACTAAATTTCAGGCGCACAAAGACAATCCAGGTCTTGTAAAGCTTTACAGTATTGTAAATACCAACCTAAGTGAGCATATTGTTTATGATAAATACGTAGGAAAAAGATATATGCAAGCTTCAGAACAAACTTCTGGATTAGTTGCAGATATCAAAGATGATTTCTATGGAATTCTTCAAGATATGGGTGGAACAATTGTCGATCTAACAGATAGTTTTGCTCTTTCTCAAATTCCATTTGAAATTCAAGATGTAACTGTTTCAGTTAATGGAGTTGAACAAATTGATGGTTGGATCTTTAATACAACTTCAAATGTTGTTAAATTTGATGAAGATTCTTTGCCTGCGATCAACGCAACTATTGAAATAGAGTATCAAGTAGAGGTACAATAAGCTTATATGAAAAGATACTACTTAATAATATTTGCGCTAGTTATATTTTTTTTAACGACCAGACCCTTGCTGGCCGAAGAGAAGGATCTATACAATTTCTTATGGCTTGACCCTGACAAATCCGTATATGTGCTTCAAAATAAATTATATAAAAAGAAGCACACCATATACGGAGATGTTGGCTATCTCATTGGCATGACCTCTCCCTTTCAATCTACTGAAGGAGTTAAATTTAAAACGGGTTTTTATTTTAACGAAGTACTGGCCGTTGAACTTTTTTATACCATCTATTCAAATACCAATAATTCAACAATAGAAACTATTAAACATTTAAATGGTAGTATTCCTTTTATTATAAGAATTGAAAACACTTATGGGGCCAACCTTGTTTGGTCCCCATTTTATGGGAAAATTAATACCTTTAATAAGATTTTCTATTTTGATTGGTCCTTTGGACTAGGACTAGGAGAGATTGTTGCTGAAACTAACAGAGATAAGATTGATGTTACGTCTGCTCCAATTGTCTACAATGAAGAAACTCTCCTCGGAGTAAATTTAAATACAGTCATAAGACTTCATATTACTACTCACTGGCATGTAGGACTTGGTGTTGTTAGTTGGTATTATTCTGCATATGGACCTTATAAATCAGAAGGAAAAAGTTTAAGAAATAATTTAGATACCATGTTTTCCTTGGGTTTTTCTTTTTAGGAAGGCCATATGAAAAAAAAAATATTAATACTATTTACTTTTTGTCTCACCACCCTGCTTCCAATAACCTATGGTAGTGAACTGATTAAAAATAGTACTAAGAAAACAAATGTACACAAGGTAAAAAAGAAAATAGCAAAAAAAGTTTTATCCAAAGTAGAAAGACTATATAACCATAAGAAATTAAGTAATCAAAAAAAATACCGACTGCTTGTATTTCAACTCTATAAAGATAAGCTTTATTTTTCATCTTTATATTTTGCAATTAAATATTTAAAAACAGATCCAGAATTAGATAATAAAATAACATTTTTGATTGATAAACTACTTTTAAAGACTGGAGTAGACTCTCTTAATCAACTTTCAATTTTCACTAAAAAGCAGAGAGAAATCCCAAGTATTTCTCTGGCACTGGGACTAAAACTATTTAAGGCAAAAAAATTCGAGCGAGCTTATAACATTTTAGAAAAGATACCTAACTCAAATAGATTTGCTCCCGAAGCAAGAATGACAATGGGAACAATTGATAATCTTATAGGAAATCACCAACGAGCTTATAATAATTATAATACTTGTCAAAAGATTGCAAAAAATGAAGAGGAAGATTCAACACATGTAAAACAAAAAAGATATTTTGCAATCATTAAAGAGAGTTGTCATATTCATATTGCAAGAATTGTATATAAAATGAAACAGTACAAACATGCCTTAAAAAAATATAATGATATACCTAAAAAATCATACATGTGGCCATACCTCCTATTGGAAAAAGCATGGTCTCACTACCATCTTAAAGAATACAATAGAGCACTAGGTCTTCTCGTCACATATAAATCACCACTTCTTTCAAGCTATTTTTCACCAGAAGGGGAAGTACTAACGGCCATGAGTTACTATAACATGTGTCTCTATGGAGATGCTCTCAACGTTGTTCATCAATTTTATAATGTTTTTAAGCCCGCCACTGATGAGCTTAAAATACTTTTAAACAAACATAAGCAATCTGATGATTACTTTATTAAAATGGTAATAGCTCCTAAAGATAGTATTGAATATAAAAATCTCTATATAAGAAGTCTATCTACGCAAATCAGAAAGAAAATAAAATTTAGTTTAGATTATTTTAATATTTCCAAGGCCAAACAAGAGTTTAAAGAGATTGCAAAATTTAACAATTCAAAACTTAAAAAAGATTTAAAACTCAACGTAAACAAAATCATTAATAAAAGATCAGTTCGCCTTAATAATTTTATAAAATTTTATATATTTAATTTTATCAATGATATACACCGTTACTCTTATGATATGTTTAATTTAAAATTAGATATTATGTCAAAACAAAGACACCTACTCTATCAAGATAAAAAATTAACCTCAACAAGAAGCCGAGGTAGTATAGATAACATTGATATTTCAGTTGACCAGGATTTTTGGGATTTTAATGGATCATTCTGGGCAGATGAAATAGGAGAATACTCCTTTGGTCTTAAATCCAAATGCAAATCAGTCAATGCAATTTTGAAAAGAAACCGCAGGAGATAATAATGAAATATAGATTAGTAATTTTGGTTATAATTTTTTTATTATCGTTTGTAGCAACGGCTCAAGATAAAGTAAAAAATAAACCTAAAATTAATTATCAGTATAAAAAATATGAATATTTTGACTTAGGTAATTTAGATATCAAAGGTAGCCTGATTGCTCCAGGAGATTTATCTATACAGAAAAGAAAGATAAAGGAATTTGATCGGGGATTATTTCAAAGAAATGACTTTGATAAAGAGTGCCTAAATGATATTTTTTCCTTAATGTAAGATAACTATCTAAAATATCGTCATACCCGACTGGTTTAGCTTAGTATTCCTGGCTATTTTTTTAAAATAACTCAAATATTTCTAAGCTCTTACATTATCAAACCGATTAAGTTTTCGAGTAACTAATTAATGCACAGGTATTGTGCATAAAGTTTAGGAGCATATATTATGGAAAGCGGAATTACAGACATTGCAACTCAATCTTCTTTCATCAAAGACTTAGCAGTTTTTATGGATGAAGGTGGGATTTTCATGTGGATCATTTTGATCATGTGGTCAGTAGGTGTTGCAATTTCACTAGAAAGAATTAAATGCCTTTTTTCCAGCGATACCGATGGTGGAAATTTAATGAACATCATTAAAAAACACGTTTTATTAAATGAAGTACAAAAAGCAATTCAGGCCTGTTCTGGTTCTAAAGCACTACTTCCCAATATTTTAAGAAGTGGTCTTAAAAGAGCAAATCAATCTAAAGAGCAGATTCAAGATGCCATAGAGGCTTCCATATTAGAGGCTACTCCAGTTGTAGAAAAAAGAATGGGATATCTAGGATTAATTGCCAACGTATCAACATTGATTGGCTTACTCGGTACTATTTATGGTCTGATTCAATCGTTTTCAGCTGTTGCTACGGCTGACCCCGCAGATAAGGCAAAACTCCTGGCATTAGGTATTTCTAAGGCCATGAACACTACTGCATTTGGACTTATTTCTGCTATCAGTATTATGGTTATTCACTCAATTTTAACAAGTAAATCTGATAAAATCATGAGTGAAATTGAAGAATACTCTGTAAAATTAATTGATCTTCTTGGAACGAAAAGAAGCCGTATTGCTCCACCTCCAGGAACAAAAATAACCACAGATGAAGAAACATTATGGGATGAAGAATCTTCTGAGCATGGAGGTTTACCAAAACCACCACCATCAGATGGTGAAAATAACGCTGCATAAAGATTTAAAAGGTATAATTCATGCTTAAAGGAATAAAAAAGTCAGATAAAACAACGCCGAAGTTAAATTTAATTCCAATATTAGATGCGGTTTTTATTTTTATATTTTTTCTTTTAATGTCAGCCCAATTCCTTGATATTTTTGAACTAGAAACAAAAGCACCAGCAGTTAAAACATTTGATGAAGAACTTAAAAAAGATGAAAAGCCTCCTTTAAATTTAACTCTAGAAATTAAGTCTAATCGAATATATGTAAAAACAGGCCTTGAAGGGGCGCTAGTTGGATCAATTGATAAACAAGAAGATTATGACTATATTGGGCTACATCAAATACTAAAAAGAATTAAAAAAGAACACATAGATGAACTGTCGGTAATTTTTAAACCATCCTCATCAATACCTTATGAAGATATTATAAAAATAATGGACTCAGTTAGAGAGGTCCCAAGAGGCTTGGATCCAATTATTGCTGAAAATAAAAAAGGAATTAGTATTGAAACAAAAATTATGTTTAATAATATAATTTTTG
>DAOVTR010000299.1 GCA_030633015.1 Bdellovibrionales bacterium | reverse complement strand
GATGAAAATCTTCTAATTGATTTTTCTTTAGCTGCTCAAAAACGATCTGAAGATAGGTTTGTTAAAGATGATCTAAATCCAATAAAGAGTTATTACAAGTATACAACTCGGCTAGACATACTTGATCAATCTGGCTTGAGTCGTGATCGCACTAAAGGATTTGTAAATGTTGGGATAAACTTAGAAGAAGGATTTGAATTAGAGCAAGGTGAGCTTAAAGATATTTCCGATGAGGGCCAAGTTCAAAAATTATTTTCAATTGGGATAGCTGGATTTGATATTGATGGACATGGAACACATTGTTCTGGAATCGCTAGCGGAAATGTAGAGGATGTTGACTTTATTAGCTCAGGTGCTAATAAGGCAAGGATTATTGGTATTTCATTTTTAGGTAGTGGATCAAAAGAGAGTGACTTTTACAAAATGATTTACTTGTTAGTTCTAAAACACAAAAATTTAATATTTAATTTTAGTTTTGGATCCTCTGCAATGGAAAATGATACTCAAACGCAACAAGCAAAAATTCTTGATGCAATCGCAGCGGAATATGGAACCGTTTTTATTAAGTCATCTGGCAATGAGGGGCCAGGCCTTAACACGCATGGTGTTTCAATTTCTAAAAAAATGATTGGAGTTGCAAATTTCTATGGTTCAAATTCAAGACAACGTTTTGGTAGAGGTAATTTTGAAGATGATAAGTTTTATGTTGATCAAAGCTCATCAAGAGGGCCCATGTATGATGGTGCTTTAAAACCTGATATTGGAGCGCCAGGTTGGGTAATGTCATCTCTTCCATTATCAAAAGCGTTAGAATCAAAAGAGCAAAGAAATTTTAAATATTTTTCAGGAACATCCATGGCATCTCCTAATGTGGCAAGTGTGGTTGCCTTACTGTATGATGCTGCTCAAAAAAGTGAAATAGCTTTTAAAAATAAATCTTCATATAGTTCATTGGGGCTTTCAGCGATTCATACTGCTTTGAAAAATTCAGCACTGCCATACAGTAAGAAAACTTTAATGGAGTGTAGGTATGTTTCAGATCGTTTAAAAAAATCGTGTAGTCCAGAAACTAAAAAATATAAGTATAGCTGGCTAGATGGTGGTGCTGGAAGAATTAATGCTCAAGGAGCATGGAGTATCGTTAGAGATTTAGCAGATACAGATGATATGTTTTATAATATAGAGACAAGAAACTTTATTAATGGATATTATAAAACTGCAGTAGGACACTTCTCTAAAGATTTTGTACCAGATTATATTGATTTTAAGGTCTCATTTGATGTTCAAAATAGTCTTGAAAATTTTACTCAACACAAAACTGTAAATTTAAAAATTGATAGTGATATAGATTGGATGTCTTTTTCTTTCTTAAATCAGACGAATGAAAAGAAAATAGATGTTTTTGTTGGAGAGCAAACAACTGTTCGAATATTTATAATAAAAGAGAAGCTTCTTGAAAATGGTAGATTAAAAAGAGGGATTCACTTTAGTGCAATTAAGGGATATCAAGAAGGCAGTGAATATTTTAATCTTGTGTTACCTGTAACATTACTGGGATTAGATACTCATTTCGATTCTAATTTAGATGCTAATCAATTTTCAGTAAAAGGGTTTATTCCAGCATCTCAAAATGTTGGATACTTTATTCCAGTTGCTAGTCATATAACTTCAGTTGTAGTTGATCTTAGTGTATTTGCAACGGAGCCGGGCGATGTTTTAATGTCAATTTTTTATAATGGGCTTCCTATAGATATTAAACATCTTGGAGCTCAGGCTCGTTGGGCAATTAGCTCTTCTGAATACGGAGAAGGGCGTAATAATCTAAGATATACCATTAGTGGATTACCAAAAGGAATTTATGAAATTCAATTACGATCAGATTCAGCAGCAAGATTTGAATATAATAATATATTGGGTTCCTATTATAATTTACATGTTTCTCAGTATTCATTAAGTTATGAACAGGCATATATGATTAAAGGCCCTCGAAATTCAAAACTTTTTTTAAATGGTCTTAAAAATGAGGGATCTTTATTACGGATTGGGGAGATAAAAGTTTCTCTTGATTCTTTTTATAAGCAAGATTCTTTCAATGTAGAAAATAAAAAGAAATTAGCTATTCCATTTGAAGTTCCTTATGGCGTTTCAGAAGTTGAAATTTCAACAAAATATTTAGGAAGTACACCTAAAACTGATATTGATATAATTATCATCGATTCAATGGATGCACCTGTTGCAAATTCAGGAAGAGAAGATTGTAATGAGTTTGTTCGTATAAAAATACGTCCTGGAACTTATTTTCTTATTATTGATGGTTATAATATCCCTGACGGAGAGGATAGTTTTGCTGTAACTATTGAACAAATATTAGAAGAGTCAATTTTAATTTCTGATCAATTGATTTCTAGTTATGGAACTGCCCTGAAAAAAGATATGGCCTGGCCTTCTGGGAAAGAAATAAATTTCAGCCTTTCTATTCCGGTGTCAAGTATGGAGACAAGTGTAAAACTAAAAGATTATACTCCAGTAATAAAGGCTGTCATAAAAGCTAAAACAGGAAATTTAATTGAACAGCTCGTCCCAGTGTTTTATAAAAAGTTTTATTAGCTATTTTTATTATCTTTAAATTCTTTTAATAATCTACCTGCAAGAGAGTTTTTTGAAAATGATTGATCACTATGACTAGTTCTAAGTTGTTTTTGAAGTATTGAGGCAATTTGCTCATCAGAAGTGACTACTTTATACATTGTATCCATATCGGAAATATTGAGTGTCATAATTATGCTGTTTTTAAAATTATTATATTGCATATTGGTAATTTGATTATGATTTAAATCTAATAAAATATTAAGTTGTTCATCTTTTGAAATTTTATAAAAGAGAGATCTTGTTGATGTACAAGTATAGAAACAACGCTGAGGTTTGTTGATCTCATTTTCATTTTCAGATAGATGGATAATTGAGAGCTCTGCCTTTACTGTATATAATATTTCTTCAAATTTTGAAATTGAAGCTTGATTATTTAATAAGGTATTAATTTTATTCATAGTATTATTTCGTATTTAAAAAGATGATGTAATCTGCAAGATGGCCATACTGTTCATCTGGAGTTGTAAGTGCTCTCATTTCCTCATTTGACAGTGAAGTTGCATCTATGAATTTCATTGTAATTACTGGCAAATCAGAAATTCTTTTGAGTTGGGCAACAGTTCCATCATTGTAATCAGAGTGAAATGATCCTACAACCATAAAAGAAAGATTATAAGCAGCCTGCAT
>DAOVTR010000230.1 GCA_030633015.1 Bdellovibrionales bacterium | reverse complement strand
GTAATTATTTGTGGACCTCCAGTCATGTTTAAATTTATTATTTTTGAATTAGAGAGGTTAGGTATTTCCAACGAAAATATTTATTTGGATTTGGAAAGAAGAATGAAATGCGGAGTGGGCAAGTGTGGACACTGTCAAATAAATGATAAATATGTTTGCATTGATGGGCCCGTCTTTAACTTTAATGATCTTAGAAATCTTGAGGAGGCGTTGTAATGAAGCCTAAAGTCGGATTTTTTGATTTTACAAGTTGTGAAGGGTGTCAAATTGAGTTGACTAATTATGGAGATAAAGATTTTTTAGAACTATTAAATCATATTGATATAGTGGAATTTAGAGAGGCCATGAGTGAGAAGGCAGATCATCTAAATATTGCATGTATCGAAGGAAGCTTCACCAGACAAGAAGACTTAAATAGATTATTAGACATTAGAAATAGGTCAGACATTGTAATTGCTTATGGGGCATGCGCAGTGACTGGCGGAATTAATGCATTAAAAAATGATCAGCCAGATTATAAACAGTATGTTTATAAAGAGGATGCTGATAGACCACATCTTAATTCTGATTTGGCCAGACCAATATCGAGTGTTATTAAAGTTGATTATGAAGCTCGAGGTTGTCCTGTTAGTAAGTATGAATTTTTAAATATTATTTCTCATCTGTTGCATGAAAAAGAACCAGTGATTCCTAATTATCCAGTCTGTATGGAGTGTAAATTAAATGAAACAATTTGCAGATTTGAGCAGGGAGATCACTGTCTTGGAATGGTTGCGGCCGCAGGTTGTGGTGCTCCTTGCCCAGCAGATGGAATTCCTTGTGAAGCATGTCGTGGCTTTGTTTCTAATCCTAACGAAGATGGACTAGTAAAAGTTTTAATAAACAATGGAAAACTACCTGCTCATCGGGCATGGAATAAGTCAAAAATGTTTACTGCTAATTTAAGGAGTGATTCTAAGTGAGAACTAAAAATATAAATATTGATGTTCATCATTTAACTCGAGTCGAAGGGCATGGTAACATTAAAGTTAATATTACTGATGGAAATATTAAGCAGGTAGTATGGCAAGTGCCTGAGTCTCCCCGTTTTTTTGAGGCCATGGTCAGAGGGCGCCATTATAGTGAAGTTGCAAGAATAACAAGTCGGATTTGTGGTATTTGTTCTATTGGACATAGTTTAGCTTCAGTTAAGGCTACAGAAAATGCTTTGGGTATAGTTGTTACAAGTCAAACAGAGAAGCTTAGAAGAATATTAAAACATGCTGAAAATTTTGATTCAAATCTTTTACATGTTTATTTTCTTGCGGCTCCAGATCTTCTAGGAGTATCTTCTGTTTTTCCGTTGGTAAAAACTCACGGTGAAGTTGTTGCAAGGGCCTTAAGACTTAAAAGATTAGGACATGAGTGGGGTTCAATTATTGGTGGTAGAACGACTCATCCAACAACTGTTGTTCCTGGAGGTTTCAGTAAAATTCCAACGAGGCAGGATTTAATTAATTTAAAAGAAAAACTTTTATCTGCTGAGGAAGATCTTAATGCAACAATCGAAACCCTTTTGTCTATTTCATCAAATATACCAGAGTTTTATAGAGAAACTGAGTACATGTCTTTAAAAGGTGAATCTCAGTATGAGCTGTATGATGGCGAAGTTCAAACCGTTATGCCTGATGGATTTAAAGAGACTTATCAGGTAGCAGATTATCTTTCTATTACTAATGAATATCTAACTGATAATTCAACTGCCAAATATGCAAAAAATAAACTTGATAGTTATATGGCCGGAGCTCTTGCCAGATTTAACAACAACTATAATCTCTTACACGGTAATGCCAAGCAAGTTGCAGAAAAACTAGGCATTGTGGCCCCTTGTTTTAATCCATACTTTAATACTGTGGCCCAGGCCGTAGAAGTGGTAAATGATGTTTATAAAACAGTTGAACTTATTGATGATTTGTTAGAAGTTGGTTTGGTATTAGAAAAACTTGTTATGCCCTCAAAATTTGATAAGGGTGTGAGTGCAGTAGAAGTTCCAAGGGGAATACTGTTCCATGAATATAAATATGATAAACATGGGTACTGCCAAGAGGGAAATTGTGTGATTCCAACAAATCAAAATCATGCAAATATTCAATTGGATTTTGAAAAATTAGTTCCAGAGTTATTAGAAAAAGATTATACAGAAGATGAAATGCGGTTAGCACTTGAAATGTTAGTTCGGGCCTATGATCCTTGTATCTCTTGTTCTACTCATTATCTTGATGTTGAGTTTATAAAATAGTGAAATATTTAGTAGGTATTGGAAACTATACTATGCACGATGATAGTATAGGTTTGAGAGTTGTTGAGCATATTGAAAATAATAAATTGGATAGAGGATTTGTTGCTCTTGATTTATCAAGTAATCTTTTGAACCTGTTTTCCTATTTAAATGAGTCAACTGAAAAGATTATAATAATTGATTGTATAAATGATAAGGATAGCTCTCCTGGGTCATTTGGTTTTTACAAGAAAGATCAGCTTAGAAGTAAAAAGGTCTTAATGAATCTAAGTGGCCATGAAGGTGATATTATTCGGGTGTTGGAGCTGGCCCAAAGTACTGGATATTATATTCCTAAAATTGAAATAATGGGAATTGTCCCTTTTAAGGTCGAGCTTAGCTTTGGTATTTCCAAAGAACTTGAACAAAAAATTGATTTTTATGCTACTGAGGCCATAAAAAAGCTGCATTCTTAATATACATTTTTATGGCCAATTCCCTCATACAATATTATTATTTCTTATAGTGTGCGGTGTTAGCTCAGCTGGATAGAGTAGTTGGCTTCGAACCAATTGGTCGGGGGTTCGAATCCCTCACGCCGCGCCACTTAAATCAATGGTATTTTCTGGAGAGTAATAATGGTCGAAGAGTCGAATCAAAATTTTGTGATTGAAAAAATTATTCCTAAAGTAATCTATTTTGCTATGCTTTTTAGTAATATTATTTTTGTATCTATTTATTTTCAAATTATCTATTTATCTCTTCAAAAAATAGATAAAAATTCAATTATGCTCTTTGTTTTTATTGCCGCTGCTCTTGTCATGGCCTTTTTAAGTCATATTTTTTATCAGAGTTCAAAAGATTATAAGCTTAAAGATTCTCCAAGCACAATTCATCCTGCCCAGTTAACTCATCTTGTAATTTGTTGGGCCCTTTCTGAGGGTATTGTTATTTTTGGCTTGATTGGAGGATTTTTGGGATTTTCCTTAATAGAATCTCTATCTTTTTTTGCAGTAGGAATTCTTCTTCATCTGATTCACCCTTTTAGATTAAATACTCAAGTATGAATTAGCATTTATGTAGATTACCTGAGCAATATCCTCCTGTTTGTTTGAATAGACCAAAAGATAATTTTTATGATAAATTTAAAATAGAATTTCAAAGTACCAAGGATGGTTTTCATGAAAAATATTTCAGTTGCAATATTTCTAATTTTTATCTGCACTCAACTTCAGGCCAGTTCAAAAGATTTTAAACCTCTTCCTAATTGGATAGATCACTCTGTAGAAAAAATTAAGATAAGTAAATATCCAGAGCAAAGACCAACAGTGGCCCCTCCTAGCAGTTTTAGACTTGTACCAGAGTACGCTCCAGCTCAGGCCGTGGTATTAGGTTGGAGAGGATTTACAACAATGCTAGAAGAGATTGCTAAATATGCAGTTAATGATGGGAATGTTGAAATTTGGGCCGCATCAGGGCCTGATACTATTTCAGGAATTCCAGTAAAAAGATATATGCCAATGAATTGTGCCCTTGATACGGTATGGATTAGAGATTATGGCCCATTTGGAATAATTGAAGATAAAAGTACTCTTGCGATTGTTGATCCAATTTATAGACATTACCAATATCGTATTCGAGATGATCGAGTTCCAACTTGTATTGCTAGAGAACAAAATATTGAATCCTTTCCAATGGATTTGATTTTAGATGGCGGCAATTTGATGGTGGATTCTGCAGGCAATCTTTTTATGACAAAAAGAACTTATATTTGGAATCGGTCTAAATCTAAAAATGAGGTAGATCAACTTCTTAAAGATTATTTTAATG
>DAOVTR010000348.1 GCA_030633015.1 Bdellovibrionales bacterium | reverse complement strand
AGAACAGTTGTTTGAAAAACTATCAATATTTGCAAGTAATATATCCCAAGTAATTCATGGCAAAAATGATGAAATAATAAAAATATTTGCATGTTGGCTTGCAGGTGAACATGTATTGCTTGAAGATGTACCTGGCACCGGAAAGACTCTTTTGGCAAAAACATTTGCAAAATCTGCTAAGATCTCCCTTGGTAGGGTACAGTTTACACCTGATCTTCTTCCAAGTGATATTATTGGTAATACTATTTTTAATAGAGAGCAAAATAAGTTCTACTTTGTAAAAGGGCCAATATTTTCTACTTTTTTTCTGGCAGATGAGATTAATAGAGCGACACCTAGAACTCAATCGGCCCTACTTGAAGCTATGGCCGAGGCGCAAGTTACTGTCGATAACAGAACAACCCAATTGGACCCTCTCTTTTTTGTTATGGCCACTCAAAATCCAATTGAGCAGTATGGAACTTTTCCTCTGCCTGAGGCCCAGCTTGACCGATTTGCAATGAAATTATCTTTAGGTTATCCAGATCGTGAGAGTGAAATTAAAATTGCTAAAAACCATTCTGTTATGAACCCTTTGGCAGGAATTAAACCAGTAATTGGATCAGAAGAAATATTAGCAATCAGAGAAGAAATTTTAAAAGTAAGCATTTCAAATGAGGTTTATGAATATATTTTAAATATTATAGAAAAAACAAGACAGAGCAGTGATCTAAAAATGGGAGCAAGCCCTAGGGCAACACTTGTTTTTGTTAAAGTCGCCAAAGCATTAAGTTTTTTAAGTGGAAAAGATTATGTTGTACCATCAATTATTTTTAATATAGCAAAAGAAGTATTGGCACATCGAATAATTATTAATGCTGAAAGTAAATTTTCTGGAAAAACAACAGCTGATATTGTTGATTCAATTTTAAAAAATATAAAAGTACCTACAAAGTGAAATGAAAAAAAAAGTAACTTATAATAAATTTAGGAGTTATCTTACTCAAGCATTTAAGGTTTTTCACCCAAGCCCTGGAATGTTTTTTGATATAAAAATAATCAATCGACACGTTTTGATTATGGGATTTACTTTTTTGTTATTTATAATATCAGTTTTTGGTCATCGTTGGGCCTTAGTTGGAGCAATAACGATAGTTTGCACTTTGCTATATTTTTATTTTCAAACAAAAAAGATGACAAGAAATCTTATGGTTAAACGAACGTTTAACAAAAAAGTAATTGAAAAGGAAAACCTAAACGTAAAATATGAAATAATAAATTATGGTGATATTCCAATTTTAAATATTAAATTTAGTGAAGATAACGAAATATCCAATGGAGAGTTAATACATTCTGAATTAAGTAATGGAGTTAAGGCTCGTACTAGAGTAATTATTAATAAATCCATAATTGCAGATAGTGGGATGGGAAAAAAGAATTTTTCAGGTATAAAAGTTTATATTACTGATCCTTTTAATCTATTTGAATTTTTAATAACGTTTGATGATCAGGCTGAGGTTTTTGTTTATCCCAAGGTTGAAGAGTTACCATCATTTAAAAGTGGTGGCTCAATGTATTCAATTATTTCAGGTATGTATGATGTGGATTCAAAAGGAGAATCTACAAATTTTAAAGGAGTTAGAAAATATAACTTAACTGATCCAATTAAAAAAATTAATTGGAAATTATCTCAGAAATATGATGATATCCTCGTGAATGAATTTGAGCACAACGTAAATAATTCATCATATATTTTTCTTGAAATGTTTCAAGGTCATCATTTTGGAATTGGAAGATATTCAACATGGGAATATTGTAAAGATATCGGATTGGGAATTGCGGCCAAGGAGATTCAAAAAGGGAATATGGTTAAAATTGCTTCAGGCAATCAAGAATCAGAGCTTTCAGGAGGAGCTGATCAACTTTATTTTTTAGAATATCTTATTGGAAATCTTGAATTAGACAACGAAAAAAATGGAGTTGAAAAGATTTCACAACTTTATGATCAAGTTGTTCCTTATGCAAATGTTTTTTTTGTAACTCCTCTCCTTGAAAGTGATGAGTTAATTGAAAGGATACACTATCTTGATTATTTTATTGAAAAAAAATGTAATATTCATATATGCTTTGTACAGTTTGATCCGTTTTTTTTAAATCATCTAAAAACAGAGATAAGAGGTCCGTTACAAAATATTCATCAAAGTGGAGAAAATATAAAGCAAGAATTATTTGAATTTTGTAGGCAAAGGGAGATCTTTGTTCATGAAATTAGTATTACCAGTAAGATGAGTTATCGCCAGCAATTTGAGAAACAGATTCATAATTTAGAGACAAACAATGAAAAACTATAGATTGTTCGTTATATTATGTTTGATATATGGAGATTATATATCTCGCGACCCTTCCATTGGCCAGCCGTATCTTTTGTTAACTTTTTTAATTTATTTTCTATCTGCTTATCTAAATTCAAAGACGATTAAGTCAGATGATATAATATCTAATGATTTAGAAGTAGAATCTAAAAAAGGAAAAATTTTAAAATATTTCCTTTTGGGATCACAGATAGATTTAAGTGATAAAAAGGAAAGTAGTGATAAACGTATAAAAAGAATTTTTTCAAAAGCATTAATACGAAGCCGCTTCATATTTTCATTTATAATTATAGCAATAAATATTAAGGTTTATTTCGAATTGGGAGAAGGAGTTAGTTTTGTCTATTTGCTACTACCCTTGCTTTGTTCATTAATAATTATTAATGCTATTTCTCTCGCTCATTTTCAATTTGTCTTATATATAAATCTTCTTTTAGTGTTATTTAATTCCGGTGATATTCGCGCTTTGAATTTGATTGTCTATCTCGTGTCGGTTGTATCTGTT
>DAOVTR010000152.1 GCA_030633015.1 Bdellovibrionales bacterium | reverse complement strand
ATTCAACTAGCATTCGAGAGGTGTTATTAAATTTAATTTTCTTTGTCCAATTTGGAAAAGTTTTGATCGGTGCATCTTTTATTTTTTCAAAAATAGCGTATGCTTTATCAAACCCTTGATACAGCCCAAGTTTAACATAAGACTGTCCAACAATATAATTCATATAAGGATCTGCTGCAACTTTTGCAAAATACTGGTCCTTATACATTGACCAAGCTCTAACTACTTTCGAATAATGAGAGTTTTTATAAAAATCGCTAATAATTCCATAAATAATTTCTGCCCCATCTGCTTGAAATACTCTCTTCTCTGAAGGCAGCATCGAATTTAGGGGAATAACATTCAAATATGCGAGTGCCTTATCCCATTTTTCTTGTACTATAAAACTTCTTAGACGAACAATCCACAAAAGCTTTAAATGATTTCTAGATATAGTTTTTTTCTTATACTCATCAATTTCCATGAAACTGCTAACTTCCCAATCTTCTTTGCTTGGTTTCTTATTTCTTAGAATTCTGAAAGCAACATATCGCAAGCTAGCTTCATAATTAATATTATATGACTGTGATCGATCTATTGCATTTTTATACAACTCTATAGTTTTAAGTGGTTCCTTATCAAGAAACTCATAAGATAAAGCTATCCTCAACCTTGCTCTTTCGGAATATGAATGAAATGAATTCTCATAAACAAACTTATCAAATAATTTATAAGACTTTTGAAATTTCCCTTCTCTAAAATATGATTCTGCAACATTATATAGGATAGTTCTATGAATAGGTTGCTTTAAACTTTTTTTAATCTTTTCAAATTTATTTATAACCATTTTATTATCTTTAATTTTT
Organism: Bdellovibrionales bacterium; assembly: GCA_030633015.1. The sequence continues at coordinate 4,180 of DAOVTR010000152.1, read as the reverse complement.
AAAAGAGTAAAATACTCATATGCAATCAGAGTCTGCTTTGGAACCAACTTTTTAATTGTTTTTTCTTTTACAAATTCTTGAATAATATTTAGTTGGCTCAACTTTGCAAGACAATATAAAATACTTTCAGCTGACTCTGATGACTCTTCAATATCAAAATTTTCTTTGCTGACGACATACAATATTTTTGATTTTTTTAAGGCCTTTACATATTCCTTATTTTTAACATAATAATTAATTAAGTATTTTGAGATTCCTCTTTTTAGATCATAATTGTTAGTACGTTCAGAGATATTTTCCATAATATTAACGGCCATTTTAACCGCTTTCTTATCTTCTTTTTTAAAACTATTTCGAAGTATCGCATTACCTTTTAAATATTGAATAAAATCAATATTTTGATCTAAATATTTTTTTTCATATAGCTTTAGAGACTTATACATTAATCCCCATTTTTTCTTTTTAAAAAGATTTATTGCCAATTGCAAATGTGCTTTCTGATCACTCTCTTCATAATTAACATCCTTAACAGGATAAAAATATTCTGGCGTTTTACTTTTTAAATTTACTGTATAATTAAATTGAGGAAGCATTGCCTCATAATCCCAAATAAAAGGTGCTCCATACCTAAAATCCCTAAAGTTTGAATTTTTAGAAAATCCAATTTTTTTCTTAACAACTTTTTTATGATTATCTTTTATAACTGGTTTGGAACTTGCTTTTAATTGAATATTAATTTTAGGCTTTATTATCTTCTTATTATTCTGCTTTTTAATAACTACAGTGTCTTTAATTTTTCCTAAAGTTTTAGATGGATCCTGCTCGCTTATCCCTCTAGAAATATCATCATTAATCCAAAAATCAATAACATATTTGTTTAAACTATCTTTATAAAAGGAAAAAACCTCTACCGCTGGACTTGCCAGAGTTACTTTTATAAGAGAATCATCATTAATAAAACTGATATCCTTTATATAACTATTTTTATCCTTTATTTTTGTTAACTCTAAAACCATATCATTATATATGATTTGATTTTGAGGACTCAAAAACAAATTTATTCCACTGTGTTTAATCTCAACTTCACTTTTATTAATGAAAAAATTCCAACGCTTATGGGTTTTAAAATTTTCTTGTTGAAAAGAAAAATCTCCGGCAAAAACTGCACGAGCAACAATTAAAAAAATTAAAAGTGCCAAATTTTTGAATAGATAATTTGCATAAACCATTGAAACTTCCTGTTTCAAATTAATTTCAAAGACAGTCAGGGTTTCCTACCCACTGCTCACTACATACATTTTACCTTTTTTTGAATGGAAAGAAAGGAAAATTTTTCTCATAGGTTAAAATTGCCTATGGAAAAAATGACACCAGTTGCTTTTTTCCATATTTACAACAACTTAAATCTTTCAAAGAAATTAATTAGTATATTAATTTAGTTCGTTATATTTGATATTCAAATAAAATATGACTATGAAAAAATCAAACCTTTCTTTTTCATTTTTTCAATCAAGGTTGTTCTATTAATTTGAAGTAACTTGGATGCCCTATTTTTATTTCCATTAGTGCGATCGAGGGCCTGAAATATTAATGAATTTTCAACTTCACTTAAAAGATCTTTTAAATCCAAACCAACATCTGGAAGATCCACTAAATTTTTATAAGTTTTTTCTCCCCAATGTTGAAAAAACTTAGCAGGCAAATCAGATACATTTAAAATACTCCCACCTTTTAATATAACCAATCTTTCAATTAAATTTTCTAATTCTCTAACATTGCCAGGCCAAGGATAACTAATCAGACAATCAAGGGCATCATCAGAAAATTCTAAATGGTTTCTACCATCAGCACTTACAAATTTAGACAAAAAATAAGAGATCATTAAAGGAATATCTTCTTTTCGCTCTTTAAGAGGTGGAATTTTAAAAGGAATAACATTTAATCTATAAAAGAGATCTTCTCTGAAATCTCCATTTAAAACAGCTTTCTCTAAATTTCTATGTGTTGCGGTAATGATTCGAACATCAATTTTAACTAAATCGTTTGATCCAATTAACTCAACTTCCCTCGTTTGAAGTGCTCTTAATATTTTAACTTGTAAAAGTAGAGGCATATCTCCAATTTCATCTAAAAACAGTGTACCTTTATTTGCCGTTTCAAATCGACCTTTACGATTAGAAATTGCTCCTGTAAAAGCCCCCTTAACGTGACCAAAAAGCTCACTCTCCAAAAGATCGCCAGGAATTGCACCACAATTTACAGAAACCATTTTTTTATTTACTCGATTTGACAATTGATGAATAGCATCAGCAACCAACTCTTTTCCTGTACCTGACTCTCCCGTAATCAGAACAGTTGAATCTGATTGGGCCACTTTTTTTATCCTATTAAACACATCTTGCATTATCTGTGAACGACCAATCATACCTTGATATATATCTTCTTCTTTAGGCGATTCAATTTTAAATTTGGAAGTAAAGGCACTGACTCTACTTATTTTACCTATTTCAACGTCACTAACAATATCAAATCCCAGCTTAATCTTTACTGCATCTCTTATTAAATTTGCAAGTACGTCTAATTGAAAAGGTTTTGTCAGATAATGGTAAACCCCTTTTTTAGTAGCAGAAATTGCGGTTTGAACTGAGGCAAAACCAGTCATTGCAATACTAACAAAGTTAAGATTTCTCTCTTTTAAGATATCAATTAAAAGTAGGCCATCTGCTCCACTTTCATCAAAAGTAATATCTGTAACAAGACAAAATGGAATATTTTTTTGATTATCACTACTTATATCTGATAATAATTCCGAAGGAGAAAGGTAATACCTGACTGGAAGATTAAATATTTTTTCCAAATACTTTTTAATTGCAATTCCCAGAGTCTTATCATCTTCCACAATAAAAATTTCAACCTCACTCCTATTTGTATCAACATTCATAAGAGTGTTATCAAAAGATGCATGTAAATGTATAAGATCCTCCACGAACTCTCCAAAATAACTTAAATATTGAACTATTTAAGTTTTTAACACATGAAAATTTTATAAAAGTAATCAGTCGGTGTCAATTTTTCAACACCTATATTAATTTGCCTAGTTATAATCGTTAACTAGCTAAAATCTTAAGATTTAAAAAACTCAATCATCTTAATGAACTCTTGTACTGAACCATCTGGGCCTGGCGCCCAATAATAATAAATAATAAATAGTATTGAAATTCCAAATATTGATGCAAATATCATGGATACTTGTTTATAGGATTTTAACCAGAAAACGTAAGCAAACTCACCACCAATGAAAGCTAAGGGCACGGCCCAAAAAGGTATATAACGTAAAATAAAATATATTATATCCATTTTTATTTAACTAGAGATTGAAGCTCCTCAATCTTATCCACTTTTTCCCAAGTAAAACCTGTTTCAGATGTTCTTCCAAAATGTCCATATGCTGCTGTTTCTGCATAAATTGGCCTAAGGAGATCAAGTCTTGTAATTATCTCTTTAGGTTTCATGTTAAACGCAATATTAACAGCTTTTGTAATTTTATCTAAAGAAACTGTTTCTGTTCCATAAGTATCCACTAAAAATGATACGGGCTGTGCTACTCCAATTGCATAAGCAACTTGTACTAAAGCTTTCTCGGCAAGTCCTGCGGCAACCACTGTTTTTGCAACTTGTCTTGCAGCATAAGCCGCTGACCTATCAACCTTTGATGGATCCTTTCCGGAAAAGGCTCCTCCACCATGGCCACCATGTCCTCCATAAGTGTCTACAATTATTTTTCTGCCAGTTAAACCACAATCCCCCATTGGCCCGCCAATAACAAATCTTCCAGTAGGATTAATAAATATTTTTGTTTTGTTATCAACTAAATGTGATGGAACAACTTCATTAATAACTGCTTCTCGTATCCCGTCCTGAACTTGCTTTAAACTCATCTCGTTTGCATGCTGACTTGAAACAACAATTGCATCCAACCTCTTAACCTTTCCATTTTCATACTGAGCCGAAACCTGAGTTTTTCCATCTGGTCTTAATAAAGGAAGAATATTTTCTTTTCTAACAAAACTTAATCTTTCCGCTAAGCGATGAGAGATATCTATAGTATAAGGCATTAAATTTTCCGCCTCTTTAACCGCATAACCAAACATTAATCCTTGGTCACCAGCTCCCTGCTCTT
>DAOVTR010000020.1 GCA_030633015.1 Bdellovibrionales bacterium | reverse complement strand
TTTTAAATTAAAAATACCAATAAGCTAATTTGAAATTAATTACATAAAAAATGAGTGTTATTCGTTGTATTTCCCTAAATCAATTTTGATATTTTACCTAGGAAATGCTAGCGACGAGGAAGGAACATATACCAGATATGTGACTGACAAGGAGTCGCAGTTTTGACGCCGGGAAAAACAAAATGGATAAGGGAAATGGGGTGACCGATGGGACTTGAACCCACGACAACCAGAATCACAATCTGGCGCTCTACCAACTGAACTACGGTCACCATAAAGGTATAATATGAATACTTTTATAGAGGTTAGAGAGTTTATAGTCAAATGCAAAAAGAACAAACATTATTAGCCGAATGCGCACCTAGTCAATTATGTATGTTTTTTTGACTAGGTGCAGATAAGTTTTGTACAATTTTCCTATAGTATAAATTTGTAGATAAGTTAGTTATAATAAGACTAGCTTATTTTTAATTTTTGATAATAAAACAGAGGAAGGATATATGAAAAAAATATTTGGTATTGTATTAGTTTCATCGTTATTTTCAATTCAAATTGTGTTTGCTTATGGAGTTGGCTATTCGTCTTTTCCATTAATGACAGATAAAAAAATAGTTTCTACAGAACTTTCTGGAATTTTAAGTGCAGGTGGTGGGCTTGGTGTTCAGGCCAGATATTCTCAAAAAATAAATCGTGCTTTTTTAGTTGATGCAGGTCTTGGTGTCAGTGGTGGACAAAGAAATATGAGGGCCTTTGCAGGTGTAGATTATGAATTATATCCTGACTACAAAAAGCAGCCGAAGATTTCTGTTAAGGCAACTATGGAATATGCAAATGAGTTTTCACTTCCACATAATAAAATAAGTCTTATTCCAACAGTATCAAAAGGACTTAGTTTTTGGGGCCATGAAGGGTTTCCATATGTAGCACTTCCAATTGGTTTAAGTCTTGAGCTACAAAACAAAACCTATGAGACAGAGATGAATCTATCAATGGGAATTTCAGGAAAACTTCCTTTGAAAAACTATAACCATCTTACGGCCAATGCTGAAGCGGTTATGAGTTTGAAAGATAGTTATTCAGGATTGTTTCTAGGTGTATCTTACCCTCTAAATTGATTTATATTTTTTTATTAAAATAATTATCTAATTTTTCAGATATTTGGTTTTCTATTTCAGATAAATTAAACTTGTTATTGTTTTCAATCCAAACTTTTAAATCATTTGGTATGTTACTTTTAAAAATTCTATCTATTTTGTTGTAATTAAATTTTATGGCAATGGCATGCAAAGCATGTCTGGGAAGTTCCATAAGTTTATGATCATCAACAGTCGCAACGTTATCTTTAAATCTTTGAAAGTTTTTGTAATCACCTAAATACAACTTATCACCTACCAGAGGAAGTCCAGCTGCTTGGGCATGAACACGTATTTGATGTTGCCTTCCTGTTTGAGGAAACGCTAGTCCTATTGCATATTGATCATTTAATTTTAATATTTCAAAATGAGTCTTTGCACTTTTTCCTTTTGAACAATCGTGCGGAAAAGCTTTAACTATAACTTTTTCAAGTCCCGCAAGAGGTGAGCCAAGTCTCTCATCTTTAATAAAGTTAGTTTGCTTTAAAAAAATATCATGGTTGATCTTTGCAATAAAAAAGTAACATTTTTTAATAGCACCTTGTTCAAATTGAGTCGTAATTTTTTTTGTTGTAGTAGGATCTTTACCCAATAGCAAAACACCAGAGGTCTCTCTATCTAATCGGTGAATAGAGTGGATGGTCTTTTGATGAATGGTTTCAAAATATACTGTGGCACAATAGAAAATATGTCTACCACTGGGATGAGTTGACATAAATGGAGGCTTGGAAATAATAATAAGTTTATCGTCCTCAAAAATAATCTCAGGATCTTTTTCAACTTCTAAAAGTTTCCCATTCCAGTATTCATCTTCATGAGATGTTTTATGGATGGTCATTTGAATTCTATCTTTTAGTTTAACTTTTGAACTAGCTTTTTTTGATTGTGGACGATTTAATATTATAATCTCTTCAGTACTTATTTTTGCTCGGATCTGCTGTCTTGAAAAATTTGTTAGGTATATTTGAATAAATTGATCTAGCCTGAGATCAACTTGGCTCTCCTCAACTTCATATTCGGCGGTATAATGTTTCTTTTCAAATTTTTTACTAACGATCATAATTCAAATCAGTATCTATTTTTTAAAATATATTTAAGCAATGAGATAGCACCTGATTTTGAATAATGATAGTCACTTTGTAGATTGTTTACAACTTTTTCAATTTGTTGTTTGTTTTCTTTAGATAGTGGAGTTGAGTTTTCCGAATTTTCACTGGAGTCTCTATTTAGTTCTGCTTCATAGAAAACCATGCTGTTTGAAATCATTTTAATTATTTCATTTTGCTCACTTTTAAATGATTCCTGAAGTCGCTTTATAACATCAGGTAAAACTTCACTATAAACGATAGATAATCCAGGATTATCAAGAGAATATGCTCCAAGTTTAGAAATAAGATGGGATCTAAAGGTGTCAGCGGTCTCCTTTAGATTAATTCCCTTTTCAAATTCGCCTATAAAATATAGATCAGGTTCTTCAAACTTTCCGGTTATCTCGTTTTTCATTTTTTCTTTTTTAATTAATGCATTAATACTTTGAACGTATTTTTTTATATATTGTTCGTATGATCTATCATCAATTAAACCTAAACAATTTCTTAGCTCTTCATCAAATATATCGAGCGCATATTCTTTTAATAGCGTCACAAATCGTGTTGGGTTGTGAAAATCACCTTGAGGAGTCATGTTTAAAAAGTCGTATTCATTTTTCTTAGTTACAAATTTTTGTAAATATTCGATGATTTCTACAGTTGTAATATTTTTAATGTCTGAAGTGAGTGAATAAATAATTTTTTTAAGATCTCTTGGTGAAAGACCAAATTTACCTTCATAAATATTATCATCTTCATATTCATTAATAATTTGTGAATAACCTTGAATTAAAACTTGGGCAGATTCTGTGTCAAGTGCCTCAGGTATTTTTTTGTCTGAAATAAAAAGTGCTTTATCGAGTGGTGAAAACTTGAGAGCAATTTCTCCTAGTTTTTTATTATTATTAAAGTAAATATTATTTTGAGTCCTGCGCAGTCTAGTCATAACAGCAAACATACATAATATTTTTAATGATAATGGCTCAAAAGTAGATTTGTTTTTTAGGGATTGAATTTGCTCTATATATATTCTTTCTTCTTCGTTGTAATCCAACAGATAGGGAACTTTAACGAAGTTAAATCTCCCTGTGAACGACTTAAAGTCCGGATGTTGCTTAAACGCATCGAGATGAATTTCATTTGAAGTGCCGATAAAGAAAATATCTAGTTCGGTCAAAATTCCATTTAAATTTAAAGACCCGCTTTCCATGGTCATAAGTAGATATTTAAATGCGTCGAGAGGCCTCTTTAGTAGATCTGAAAATTCAAGAATTCCTCGATTGGCCATTATCGCTTCGCCTTGTATTGAAAACAGATTTAATGATTGAAGGCTTGGAGGAAGACTTGCAAGTCGTTTATCCATACTGATTTGATTAAGTCGAGCGTCAACATGTAGTTGAGGCTCGATAGTAACAGCGCCATTCGAATAGCGCTTGCTAATAATAAACCTTTCAACACGTATATGTTTTAAAACTTCGTGGTGATCACCTTTGTAACTTTTTAAAAGAGCATCATAGATCATCCTATTTCTTTTAGATAAGTCCCCTGTATAGATATAGCTCTTTTTTAAATGTTCTAATTTATCAGGCTGTGATGAGAAATTATCTCGAATAATTTGTTGTCTTTGTTCTTTGGGGATTAATAAAATGGGGTGATCTTTAAGTTCACTTGTTAAAATTGCAGTAATGTCTTTGTCATCAAGATAAGCATAACTATTTAATTCGCTTGGTTTTATATTGTCCGCAAGACCTAATGTTCCTTTAATATAGTTATCAATGGGAAAAATCCAGTTAAAGGTATATAGGGAGCCATTATCTGTTTGAGAGTATATTTCTGCACCTTTCATAAATTTGCGAACGATACTTGTTTTTGAAGATCCATTCGGCCCGACAAGCAGAATGAATTTGTTGTTAATTCCTTCTTCTTGAAAGTTTTTTAAATTTTTAACAAGTTCTTGTTGAGTTTTATTTTGACCAAACACTGCCGGAGAATCAGTATGATCTGTTTGAAATAATTTATAGGTGCCTTCTTCAGTAGTTCCAAAATGGTTTAACATATCAAGCAGGTAATCAAAAGTAGGCCTTGTCTCATTTAATGTATTTTGGTTAAATTTTTCTAGATATTCTGCAAATGAAAGTACTTCTACGTGTGAATCTTGCAAATTATCATTATTTTTTTCTGGCCAGTCCATATTATCCTCATACTTTTGATTACTATTTTTTGTAATAAAACTACTGATATTCTATCTAATATTGTAAACTTCTTCTGATCCTAAGTCATGAACTACAATTTTAGGAAAGAATTACTCGAAGTTTGATTGATTTGTTCAGGTATTATATGAGTATAACAAAACGAAGACTATATTTCTTAGTTATTATGAGTTTATTAGTAATAACTATTTTTGTAGTTTTGTTTTTGACTAGACCGTCAAAAAACAATTTTCTTGAGAAGAAAAATAATATTTTGTTATTTATTCATGCAGCAAAGAAACTCCAAAATCAGTGGCTACAAGGAGATTTTTATAATAGATGGAAAAGAGGTGAGCTTAAATGCAGTCCATCTATCGGCGATTATAGGTATACAGACGATAGTTATTTAATGTGTAATCCAGATTATATACAATGTTATTTAGATGATTTTTACAAACATAAAAAAATATTTCATGAAGAAGCATCAAATAAAAAATCAATTCGTATAAATATAGAAAAGAGAGATAATAAGTATTATCAAATTATTTCTAACTCTAAAGGTAATAGTAATGGAAAAGTAAATTATGGTATCGAGGTTGTTTTTTTTATTGAAGGAGATAAAAAAAACAAAATGAGTTTTATTTTTGAAGATAGTTGTAATGAATCATATCTACCACAAGGTTTTTATGTTCAAAGTTTAGATTCATCTAATAAACAGAAGTTTTTATGGAATAATTTAAATAGAAATATATTTTTTGATAAGTTTTTAGTTACTAATAGAGATGTCTTTGAGTGGACAGAAAATTATTCAAAGGTAATGAAGAGTATTATTTCTAAGATCGTGAAACCTGATCGTGGTTCTTTCTCACATCCAGCAACCTTTTTAACTTTAGATCAAATGAAATTATTTTGTGCATACAGAGGGAAACAGCTTATGAGCGCAAATATTTATGATGCTGCAACATTTTATAGAAAAGGTAATCTCGTTAACATGAAAAAAATAAAATATATGGGACCTCTTCCTTGGACAAGCAGAAGATATGCTAGATTTGATGTTGAGTTGGGGCTTGATGGAAGTTCCATTATCAATGAACAAATCTGCTCTAGGGCATATTTTAAAGAGTGTCTGCAAGTTGGACTTCAAAATGCTCACTCGGTTCGTAGTGGAAGTTCGGTTGATCTTTTTGAAATATTGGGTGGTAATTTAGAATATATTAAAAACAGTATAACACCTTCTAAAAATTTAAAAGCATCAAGTAAATTTTTTAATTTCAAAAGTGTATGGCATCGATTAGGAGCGAGGGCCTATTGGGATGGGGCTGGATTTAGTGAAGATAATTACGGGTGGGAATATTCACCAGGTAAAGAGATTATGCCTGTCGATATTTCCAACGGTATGGGGGTTGGTTTTAGATGTATGAGGTCATTGAATTTATGATAAAGTTGTATCCTTCTTTTTTATTTTTTGTTGTTTTGGTTGGATGTAATACTGATAACAATCTTTCATTTGAAGATTTTTCATCAAAAGCAATAATCGAAATATTTAATGCAAATAAAATAAAGACTGAAAATATTTTGAATTTTAATAATAATAAATCAATATCACAACCTCAGGGATTATGGATTAATCTGATTTCATTTGATACTCCTAGAAAACAAAAATGTATTAATTATAAACTCCCGATCATTAAATCAGATAACCACAATAGCGTTGGAATGTTACAGATAGTTACAATTAATAGTAGTGAGAAATGTAGTAGCCGCTTTTATGAGAACGACGGATTTTTCTTAGATAGTGTGATGGATCTTAAAATTTATTTGTTTGAAAATGAAGATATAAAATTTAATCAGGTAAAACCCTATCACTTAACTTTTAAACTAAAATATAAAAAAGTAGCAAAAAGTTTTTCAATTCCTTTAATTTCTTTAAGTCAAAGGCAAATTAAAATATTTTCAGGAAAAAAAGAAAACATGAAATTTAATAAGTTTTCTTCACCTGTAATCAAAAAGCTAAATCCAGGTTTGTTTTATATGGGCAATAGTAAGAAATATGTGAGTGTTGGAAATTTGTCTGAAGATTGGGAAGATCAAAAAATGAATATTGATAAAAAGTGTACGTTTGGAAGTTATCAAATAGTCAGTGCTAGAGGTTTTTTGAAAGTATGTGGAATAAATATTTGTGGTAAAACAGGAGCCCCAGCTTGTGTCAGAGGAGATGGGTATATTATAAAACAAGAACCCCATGCTTGTTATGATGGGAGTAAAACAGGGTTTTGTAATGAAGGACTTAACACTTATTGTGTAAATGATATATTAATGTGTCTCTAGTTTAGTGTTTTTTTTATAAAATGCTTAACATAAAAAAACATAAGTTCTTCAATCTCATTTTCAAAAGTATGAAACTCAGATTTATGGCCCTTAATTTGAATGTTTGCACTTTCAATATAAGAATTGATATCTAACTCAGTATCAATCGTAGTTTTTATTAAGTTTTTATTTAAAATATCGTCAAAAGATAGATCATTGTGCGTTTTGTTTTTTAAATTTAAGTAATTCCATTCTCCTGTATGGAAATTAAATTCATAAAGTGAGATGAATTTATTTGCGTTTTCAATTAGAAAATCAATTGCAGAAATAATGTAGTTTACTTCCATAAGAGAGAATGAGTAGTGTAGATTCAGTCGCACCCATCCTGGTTTTAATCCTCCATATCGATTGTCATCAATCATACAGATATATTGATTTGATTTTTCTCTATCAATATTTAGAAGTAAATGACCGTAAGGGCCGGCACAAGAACAACCTGCTCGAGTTTGGATACCAAAGAGATCATTTAATAGTTTCGTAACAAGTTTAGGATGTATGATTCTATTTTTATGTTTAATATTAAATGAGACGATGTTGACTTTTTCGTGTGCTTTGGTTGGTCCGTATATTTCCATTGTTGAGTTAGTTTTAAATTTATCATAAAACAGATTAAAGAAATGTTCTTCTATTTTTTCTATTTGATTGATACCAACCTTTGCTTTTAGGTCAAACGCAAGAGATGCTTTTAAGGCCTGCAATATTCCAGGTGTGCCAGGTTTTTCTCTTTCTTCAATATCATCAGTGAATTTTTCAAAATCCATTGTTACATAATCGACAGTTCCACCAGCAGCAACCGAAGGAGGAAGATTTTTTTTGTAAATACGTTCATTAAAAACTAATAACCCTGACGATCCTGGGCCTCCAAGAAATTTATGAGGAGATAAAAATATTGCATCAAAATATGAACACTCATCCAAATTCATATTTATGTCAACATAGGGAGCGCTAGCTGCAAAATCAAAACAGGCAATGGCACTAAATTTATGAAGTATTTTTGCAACTTCATATACTGGCGTTTTAATACCAGAAACATTCGATGCTGCTGAAAAAGATCCAATTTTATGGCGATCTGAGTATTTTGGATCACTAACTAAAGATTCTAAGTGGTCAAGATCAAGGTTACCGGCAGGAGTAAGTTTTGCTTCAACAACTTCACATAAACTCTGTCTCCACATAAGCTCATTTGAATGATGTTCATAAGGACTTACAAAAACAATTGGCTTTTTAAGATTAATTGTATCTATTAAATCCTGGTGTTGATTTGTATGTTTACTGCATCCGTTGTGAGCATTTTCACAAGTATCAAGAAATTGATTCATGCGATGTTTAGTGGCAGGAGGCCAGTATACACCTAATATTTGTTGGAGTTTTACAATAGCACCAGTGGCTCCTGTTCCCGTGAATATTATTTTTCCAGATGGACCAGCATTAACTAGGTCCTTAATTGATTTTTCACATTGGTGAAGGAGATTTGTCATGGTTTTTCCAGTAAAATCATCTTCAGTATGAGTATTGGCGTAAAACTGCATAATATATGTAAGATAGCTCTCAATGGGCTCCAGGGCCCTTCCACTTGCAGTATAATCGGTATAGACTAGAGGTCTTTTTCCAAAAGGGGTTTCAAAAAAAATATTGCGACCAATAATCATGTCACGTAACCATTTTAAGTTTTCAATTTCGTTATTTATAGACATGGGTTATGTTTCCTAATAGCAATTTATTTTATTAAGTTTATTTACGGTGTATTTTAGGGCATCTAATATCTTTTTATAATCATTCAAATCAGAATCGATACTGAGACTTATTCTTATACTTCCGCGTGCCATAGCATCAGAAATTCCCATTGATGATAGTACACCTGACGCTGATGGTTTATCATCAGAACAAGCTGATGATGTCGTTACAAAAATATCTTGTGCTTCAAGTTCAAGTTGGATGCTCTGGCCATGAAGACCTGGAAAAGAGACATAAGTTGTTGTTGCTAGTCTTGAGGCATTCTCTCCTAAAACAGTGGCTCCATCTATTTCTTCTTTTAACTTTTTTTCAAATTCTAATTTTGCAGTTTTTAATTTGTCTAATTTATCTCTATTTTTTTTATAATGATCAAGAGCAATTGCAAGAGTTTCAATTCCAAGATAGTTTTGTGTTCCACTTCGTAAATTATTTTCTTGGCCACCACCGACAAACAAAGGCTTTAAATCGGTAGGGTTTTTTATAAGCATAAAGCCAGTTCCAATAAGAGCGCCTATTTTATGTCCACTCATAACTGCGTAGTCTATTCCTGATTTTTTAAAATCAAAATTTTCTTTTCCAATAAATTGAGTCGTATCACATACAAAAACTGCATCTGCTTTATGGGTTAATTCAGAAATTAGGGAAATTGGTTGAAGAACTCCTGTCTCATTGTTCGCGGCCATAATTGAAATCATGGCAATTTTATCTTGATATTTGTCAGTTATATTTCTTAGATAATCTATATCAATTACACCATTAGCCTTTGTTGGAATAGTTTCAACAGTAAAGCCTTTGCTTTCGTATAGGTAAGAAGTCTCTTGAGTTACAGGATGTTCAATTTGAGAAATTAAAACAAGAGGTTTCATCTGTGAGTTTGTCTGGGTAAGTACGGAATGAAAAATAGTTGTAATTGCTTCTGTTGATCCTGAATTAAAAATAATTTGCTCAGGATCAGCATTTAAAATAGTCCCTATCATTGTTCTTGAATTTTCAATACCACTCATTAATTTTCTTCCTAAGTGGTGGCCGGAGTTGGGATTTGCAAAGGGGCCACTTTCAATTCTTTCAAGTAAATATTTTTTCACTACGGGACATAAAGTAGAGCTTGCATTAAAATCAGCATAAATCATCAGTTATTCCTAGTTAAATTGAGAGCATCTTTTCTAATGCGATATTTGCATATTTTTTAATTTCATCATCTATTTTTATAACATTGATTGGTTTTTTATTTTTTATTGAAATCAAGCTTTGAAGTAACCATCTTGGTCTTATTCGATACATTGTAGGACAAATGCATTGATATGGAGCTAGGGATATAATCTTTTTATCTGTGTAAGTTTTGGCAAGACGATTTACTAAATTAATTTCTGTTCCAACCGCAAATTTAGATCCTGCAGGAGCATCTCGGATGACATTAATTATATATGAAGTGGAACCATTAAGATCTGAGTTTTGAACAACGTCGAATGTACATTCTGGGTGAACGATTACTTTCATATCAGAGTCTTTTTCTTTAACTTCCTTAATATGTTGGGGAGTAAAACCTTGATGAACTGAGCAGTAACCGTACCATAAAATAACTTGTGCATTTTGAATTTGTTTATTGGTAAGTCCTCCAGCAGGTAACAATGGATTGTAAGTCACCATTTTATTCAGAGGAACGTCTAGATCAAAACAAGTGTTCCTACCAAGGTGTTGATCGGGAAAAAATAGAAGTTTCTCACCATTTTCAAGGGCCCATGAGATAATTTTTTTGGCATTTGATGAGGTACAGATCGATCCTCCATTTTTTCCAACAAATGCCTTAAGCTCTGCACTGCAGTTTACATAAGTAATGGGGATTATTTTTTCATTGGTTGCTGTCGTGATTACGTCCCATGCTTTTTCCACCTCAACTGTGTTTGCCATATCGGCCATGGAGCACCCTGCATTTGTGTCAGGTAATATGACGGATTGTTTCTTAGAAGTCAGAATATCGGCAGCTTCTGCCATAAAGTGAACTCCACAAAATACTATATTGGGATGATCTAATTTTGATGCTTCCTTTGCTAAAAAAAGGGAATCACCTCTAACGTCAGCGTACTGAATAACATCGTCATGTTGATAATGATGACCTAAGATATAAAGATCATTACCTAATTCTTTTTTCATTTCCCAAATTTTATCTAATACTTGATCATCACCCAGAGACGATTTTGATATTTGGGGAAGATAAGTTATGTTTTCATTAAATAGGTTAATCATGGGCAACTCTGGCTTAATCATTAATTATTAAATAGTTGGAACTAAAGATATAAATTTTTTTCATATACTAGTCAATAAGCATAACTTTATTGAAAGTTTTTTTGACGTAGCTTGTCGAGTGAAATACAATTT
>DAOVTR010000163.1 GCA_030633015.1 Bdellovibrionales bacterium | reverse complement strand
TTTTGCATTATGTTTAAGAATTGCAAGTGATACCGTTAAAAATCATATTCTGTCTAATGTATCTAAAACCATGAAAGAAGATATTTTGGAGGTTTTAGAAGGCCCTCCTCAACCAGTTTCGATTGTTGAGGATAAACTAACTAAATTGATGGATCTTTTAAAGTTGAAGACCGAAAGAGGGGAGATTATTATTAATCCTCGTGGCCAAGAAGAGTATGTTTAGTGGTATCAAAGTAACTTAATCTGTTATGCCAAAATATCTCTAGTGGCATTTTTGCATAAAATAAACAATATAACTTCTCGAAATTAAAGCATTTAAATTTGGCATGGATTTAGCAATATGGACTCATATGATACCCCTTCTAGGATGGAAGGATATATGGTCTATTCCATGGAAGGATTTAAGACCTCGCTAAATAGCAATTGGAGTTATTATGGATCAAATTGAATTGTCTTATTTTAAAAATCTTTTTAGAGACATGCTTAAAAACATTGAAGTGGGGAAAGTTAAATTAGAAAAAAGGGGAGGTGATTCCATCGATATTGTTAATGACGAACGTGATAACAATATGGTTCTAAAAATGCAGGGACGAAAACAATTTTATTCAAAAAAAATAAGTCAGGCGATGGTTCGAATTGATGATGGTAGTTTTGGATATTGTCAAGATTGTGAGGGTTCTATTGAAAAAAGAAGACTTATGGCCAGACCCATGGCCACTAGATGTATTAGTTGCAAAGAAGAACAAGAAAGAGATGAAAAACATATACCTTATGAAAAAAGGTCTCATACTACTGGTAGAAAGATTAGTGGAAATGTAATAGCTTTGAAAATTAATAATGAAGAAATTTTAAAAGAAGGTAATTTAAAATTAAAATCTGAAAGCGAAATGCTGGGAATTAGTGTCGGGGGTTAGTCTTTGACAGGTGTTTTACTTTCAATATCAGATTTAATCATTTTAATAAGGGAGTCAAATTCAAATGGTTTGGTTATCAGCTTCGTAGGTTCTATTTCACTATTATCTTTTTCTTGAATATCCATATTGGCAGCTACCAGATATGTTAGAGGCCAATAACGATTAAGTCGTTTAATTTTTTTTAGTAGTTCAATTCCTGTCATTTTTGGCATTACTTTGTCTGATATAATTACATTTATGCGATCTTGATTTGCTAGAAAAGTTGCATATGCCTCAACTCCATCTAAAGCAGTTAAGCATTCAAATCCCTCTTCACTGAAAAACTCACTAGCAATTTCTAGTTGTATTTGTTCATCGTCTACAATTAATATGGTATTTTTATTATTCATAAATATCTATTCCCTAATTTGTATATTGATTATTCTATACCTATTTTTTGACTTATAACATTAAATTGTTGATAATATTTATTGATAAGCAGGATGCTTGATTAGATGACGTTTTCACACGCAGAATTAACATAATATACAAGGAAGTAATTATGAATAGAAATTGGTTAATTTTGCTTAGTTTAATTTTGATTACAATAGAAATAGGCAGAACCTTGTAAGCTCTGCCTATTTCTACAATTTTATTGAATTGCTAGATTGGTAAGTTCTTGGATTAGACTTTGGCTTCTAACTACAAAAGCTTCTTTGTTTTCGTTTTTAAGTCCTTCAGATGCAATAGTTGCAAGATCTTCAACATGGTGACATAGTTTTTCGACTAATTCTTCATTTGCACCTTTTTCTGAAATTAAAAGAGCATTTTTGATTAACTGATTATTAGGGTTAAGCACTAAAGTCTTTTTTACTGGAAAAGTACTGTCTTGTCCCATGGTCTTTGCCATATTTTTAAAACGTTTCATCTGCTCATCAACTTTAAAATAGGCCGGAGCTGAGGAATCTTTTAATTTTTCAATTTCTACATCCAGTGAGCTTGAAAACATATCCTCTTTTTTTTCTTCCTTGTCGTCTTTATCGCTTTTATCTTCACCAACAAGAATTTTTTTGAACAAGTCTTTGATTTTCATATCTTCATCTGTTGAGTTACCACTTGATAGTAGGGCCCCAAATTCAGAATCAATAGCTCCAAATTTAATTTCACTATCACCTGTTTTTTTAGCCTCAACGTGTTGCATGAAGTGTGGATCAATATGATCATCAGTTTCAATAGCATGAATGCCTTCATTTAAAAGTTGTTTTCTAAGTGACCAATCAGAAGAGGTTTTGTCAAAATAGACAACTTTGTCTTTCATCTTCTCTTTGTATTGTTCTGGAATGCTTTTTGTGTACTCTTCTAATGTTGCATATTTATTATCAGAGTTTTTAAAAATAACTTTATCTCTCATTAGCTCATCAAATTTACCATCAGAGATGACTCCATATTTAATAAAGATCCCAATATCTTCCCAAATGGTTTCATATTTTTCACGATCAGTTTTAAATAATTTCTTTAAAGATTCAGCAACTTTTTTAATAACATAATTTGATATTTTCTTTATATTAGGGTCACCTTGAAGAGATGACCTTGAAACATTTAAAGGAATGTCACTTGAGTCTATAACTCCCTTTAGAAGAGATAAGAATTCTGAAATAATATTTTTTACATTATCTGAAACAAAAACTTGCTTAGAGTAGAGCTTAATATTTGACTCATTCATCGGCTTATTTGGATTGAGTTTAGGAAAAAATAAAATACCTTCTAAAGTAAACGGATGATCTACTTTAAGATGAAGCCAGAAAAGTGGTGTTGGATCCATTGGATACATTTTATGGAAGAAATCAATATATTCCTGATCTTTGATCTCTTTTGGATCTCTTTTCCATAATGGAGTTGTATCATTGATAATATTTTGAGTTGTAACAGTTGGTAAATCCTTTTCTTCTTTTCCCTCTTTTTTAGCTTTTTCAAGCTCTTTTTCTTCATTTTTAATTCTTTCAATATCTAAGACGTTTATTGGGTATGGCATAAAATCACAAAACTTTTTCAAAATAGAAGAAACTTGATATCCGCTTAAAAATTCTTCTCCATCTTTATTTATATGGAGAGTAATTTCAGTACCTATTTCTGATTTGTTTGAATCATGAAAGGTATATTCTGTTTCACCATTGCAGATCCATTTCGTTGGTTTTGCATCTTTTTCCATCGATAAACTTTCTATTTCTACTTTATTAGAAACCATAAAAGAGGAGTAAAATCCAAGTCCAAATTTTCCAATTATATCATTTTTATCGTTGTTAGTTTCATCAGTCTTTAGTTTTTCAACAAACTCTTTTGCTCCAGAGAAGGCAAGTTGAGCAATGTATTTTTCAACTTCGTCCTCACTCATTCCTAATCCATTATCTGTTATTTTTATGATTTTATTTTTTTTATCAACTTCTACATTGATTTGTGCTGTTGGAATTTCTTCATTTCTAGTTCTGGCCATTGTAGATCTTTTGGTTATTGCATCTGTAGCATTTGCAACAAGCTCTCTTAGAAAAATATCATGTTCTGAATAAAGCCATTTTTTTATGATTGGAAATATGTCATCAGTAGCAACTTTTATGGATCCTTTTCTTGCAGTCATTTTTTATTCTCCTAAGTAATGATTAGTCAGTTAAGTATTGCATTCTAAAGTATTTTAAATATGGTTGTAATAATTGAAACGTCAAGGTTATAACATGGACAGAATGGCATATTTTTAATAATATTTTTTATAAATAACAGCATGCATAAACTGTGGAGGTAATCTGTGGGGCCAGTTAAGCAGAAGATAATTCTTTTGACTACAGGTGGAACTATTGAAAAGAGTTATAACGAATATGATGGTTCCCTTTCCAATAGAGAATCAATAATACATCAGAGAATTTTATCAAAATTAAGGCTCCCTTATTGTGAGCTTGAGATTCATTCAGTTCTTGCTAAGGATTCTTTGGACTTAGATGATGAAGACCGTGATTTTATTGCAATTTGTATTGGAAGACATCTTAAAAGCAAAGCTCCTATTGTTGTCTTTCATGGAACAGATACTATGGCAGAGACTGCTAAATTATGTAGCACAAAAATTAAGGACTTAGAGGTGCCGGTTATTTTTACAGGTGCCATGCGGCCATTGGGCTTTGTTGACACTGATGCGTTGCAAAACTGCGTGGAGGCATTGATGGCATCAAAAATCCTACCTGCTGGTTTTTATATCTCTTTTCATAATCAGATTTTTCAAGTTCCAAATGTTCAAAAAAATCTAAAGCTTAGAACATTTGAAGAGATTCAGTAGTGTTGATTCTTTCTAAGATTAGAAATCGTTGGATGTTTCCAGTCCTTCAATAGTTAAACTTCTATATATATTTCCCGATAAGTTAAGATGAAAGTATGTAGGACAATATTAAGTACTTTTAGTCTCTTGGGTTCTATTTGCAATATTTTTGCGCAAGAAAAATTTGACCAAAAAAAAGAGTTTCCAAATTATTTATTGCCTGAGGCTTATAGAGATAAAAAGGTAAAGATTCCACAGGCAATATTGGATGATAGAAAAAAATTAATTGAAGAGGCATTACATTCAATCTATAATCGGATAACGTTGCCAGTTTTTAATGACAGCACAAAAGAAGTTGAGCATATTCGTTTTTTTCCTCATGTTAGAGAAAAAATCAATGCAATAAATCATAAAATAAAAGTACTTCCAAGTGGAGGTGTCGTTAGGTCACCGTTAAGCTATCTTTATGCGAGACTTCATGAAGGTATCCAGTCAAGAAAATTTAAAAATGAAGAGGAAATATTCAAAGAAATCATAAACGATGTTAACAATCTTTCAGGTAGTGATGTATTGGGTGTAGGTAGTGAGTTAGATATTTTTATTA
>DAOVTR010000181.1 GCA_030633015.1 Bdellovibrionales bacterium | reverse complement strand
GATAATTTTTCATGAAAAAATTTATCAAAATCAATTTGCCTCATTCCAAATGGCCCAAAATCTATAATATTTGCCATCGCAATAACCTTAAGCATTGCCTCAATTTTATTTGAAGAGTTGTTAACCTCTTTTTCAATTGTAGGAATTAACTCTCTTGCTTTTTGATTATATTCAATTTTAACGTTTGCGTAAGGATCACTGTTTTTTGATAAACTCCTCACTATTTTATGAATCTCTTTACCCATCATGGCCGGAGTATCTTCTTTTGAAAAAGTTAATGTTTTTGCAATTACCTGTTTTAAAATTTCCCACCGAATATTTTCATCATCAGTCGCAATTTGTCCGGCTTCAACGGCCTGTCTTAAAAAACATGGATAACACTCTAAATAACTTTTCATATACAAACAGTCCTTTTAAATTTTAATTTCATAAGACGGCTCTTTCCTTTCTCGACATGAATTATATAAATTTTCTATAGTATCCATAAACTTTGAACTTGGAAGTAATCTTGCGTTTGTTGGACACACTTTATAGCATGCAAAGCATGTTATACACTTTTCTTGATCAGTAACCATTACATCTTTTTGATTAACAATCGCATCTGTTGGACAACTTTCTGCGCATTTCCCACACTTTGTACACAACTCATGGTTTACCAAAGGTGCCAATCTAAGAGTTGGTTTTCGCTCAAATTCTACGTGAGTTATATTCTCATCTTTTATAAAATTGGTTTCATCAAAATCAGCCACAGCTTTTTTTATCTGTCTCCCAAACTCTGCTGCATTGGATAGATCATCTGTATCTGGTCGATTAGCAGCAATAGGAAATTTTGCGTGAGTAAATGAGTGTTCACCAATAAATGATCCTGAGGCAATGATAGTAAATCCCTGCTTTTGAACAATTTGTTCTAGTTCAAGCAGTGCTTGATCTAGTCCTCTATTACCGTATACTGCGATAACAACAGCTTGTGCACCATTTGATGTTATATTTTGTAATCGCTCAATAGCATCTTGTGGAATATTTCCTCTATAGACAGGTGCTCCAATAATTACAATATCATTTGATTTAAATTTTTTATTATAAGAATTATTTTCTAACTTGGTTATATCTATTTCATCATAACTTTCACAATGAAATGATTTTGAAATTGCTGATACAATTTTTTTAGTTGAGCCAGTAGGCGAAAAATATATTTGTGTTAGGTTGGCTATCTTCATATCAATCACACTTCCAAGCTATAAATTTCCTTTATTTCATGTAAAATCTTATCAAAATTAATTTTCAGATCAATTAGTTTTCCAGTACCCATTTCAAAAACCCATCCGTGAACTTTTAGACCTCTAGTTATAATTGCTTTTTGAACTGCTGCAGTTTTAATCAGGTTTACACACTGCTCTTGTACATTTAACTCCACCAAACGTCTATACCGCTCATCTTGATTATCAATGTTATTTAACTCAGATTTATGAAGTCTATAAACATCTCGAATATTTCGAAGCCAAGGATTTAAAATTCCCATATCACTATTGTTCATAGCTGTTTTTATTCCACCACAACCATAATGACCACAAACAACAATATCTTTTACTTTTAACTGATTTACCGCATAGTTTAATACTGTCATCACATTCAAATCAATACTTATAACCATATTAGCAATATTTCGATGAACAAAGACCTCTCCAGGCCTAACTCCCATTAATTCCTCAGCATTTACTCTGCTATCGGAACAGCCAATATAAAAAAGTTCTGGATTTTGGCCATCACAATTTTTTTTAAAAAAATCTTTATCGCTTTCAAGTTTTTTAGCAATCCATTTTTCGTTATTATTAAAAACTTTATTTAAATCCATCTTCAAACCCTATTTTTATCTATTTAAATTTTGATTTAGCACCTGAAAAACCAAACGCAATTGTTTGAGTATTAGTATACTGACAATCACTTGATATCTGACCTGTAATTGGGATTTTATTATGAGCCACAACTGACGAAGTCACACTCATACCCATCGCACTAGCAATCATATTATAATAGTAGCAACCAGAAGATTTAACATAGTCTGTCTTACATCTTTTTCTAATAACTTTTCCAGAACTAACTTTGCTGGTTATATAGGATGAATTTGCTCCCTTCATCATCATTAGTGCATGTTTTGGAGTCTCATGAATAGTACCATTTTCATCTTTATTTAAGACTTTAATAATCTCCAACTTATCTACAAATTTATCAACCTCATCTTTGGAATAGGATACTTTTCCATATAGCGGATAATTTTTAAATGTTATTTGAGAAAGCTCCATAACAGCATCATTCGATGCTCTAAATGTCTCAATTTCTAAAGTTACTTCTGAACCCTTCACACGAATTACTTTAGTCGTCGCCAAGGTCAATTCTTTACTTTTCCCCTTATCAGTAGTCAAAGTAGTAATCCACTGACCTTTTTTAAGTTTTCTAAGTTTTATCCCACTTGAAGAAATTTTTTTTATTTTCTTAAAACCAACATCAGAAACAAGCTTTTTAATTTTTGCCCTTTTTTCTGGTGAAACTTCACTTGTCCCCAAATCAACAAAAGACATTAAAGATGCACACGAACTAAAAATAAATAGAAAAATTA
The DNA here is from genome assembly GCA_030633015.1 of Bdellovibrionales bacterium. The sequence goes on along the minus strand of DAOVTR010000181.1, from coordinate 1,998 downwards.
CAGATAAAAAAAGATTGGTTTTCATATTCCCTCCAAGTTATAATCACTAGATCATAGAGGACTTCAATACTTTTTGCATTACTTTTCTATAAATTAATAAATGTTCTAATTATAAACTTGGAATTCCATCCCATATTTCTACTTTATCAATATCCATACTTATAAGCTCATCAGCATAAGATGCTGACCAGTTTCCACACAGCTCTATATGAGAGTAATTACTATCGGCCCCAGGAACAGTAATTATCTGCTCATGTCCAACACCTTCCATATTCCAATCATCAAACCAAACTGTAACAGTAATATTATTAGTAGAGTTTGTATTATTATTTCTAACTGATCTCATGACCACTGAGTGCCAATTCCCATCTTGCAAATTTATACCCGACCTAAAATAGTTATTAAAAGATGGGTCACCGCTAGGATTAAAAATATTAAGTGCTGGATCAATTGAGTCACCATTATTTTGCATTTTCAATAAAATACTACTTCCATCACCAACTCCATTTCCCCCATAAAGACGAATAAATTTTAGCCCTCCACCATTATCTATAGTCGTCTGGTCTGAGCTCCAATCACCGCTTGTACGAAAATATAATCGGATAGTAATAGTGTTTGAATTGATAGATGCTTCTAGTGTTGAAGATTCTTTTACCCCTAATGGGTAAGTGGCATTTATACCAATATTATTTTTTGCATTAGTTGTTACTGATATTCCCTCAAGACATGGATCATAAATATTTGTATTAAACTGTATGTGGTGGTAATTCTCCCCTTAAATGCGTTACCGCAAAAAGTATTAGAAGATACAACCTTAGTCGATGTGTAATGGTTCAACCAGTAACTTTCATAATTTGTTGAATAGATATATCCCGCACCAGGAGAATTATTTCCATTTATACCACTCCAATCTTCAAAACCGTAAGAGATTACTCGTCCTGGAATAATTAAATTTTGGTCGTCTTCGCTTTGATCATCTTCACTGTTATCAGCTGGACTTTCATCAGAACTAGAATTAAAATTATCTTCTTTAATAACATTGAAATCATTTTGAGGAATACAGCCAACCAATATATTTAGTATCAAAATAATAAAGAATAATTTTAAGAAAGTTCTCATTAATGATCTCCAGTCAAACAAGTACTATAAGTTTAATTCCTATACATAGTTCGGTATCTATTCATTTTTATTTATACAGAAAAACATCATAATTACAGAAGATCACACTTTGACATCAAGAACTATATCCTGATTCAATGAATTTCAGTGCCAATAATTTGAGTCATGATCTATGTGTTAAATCTTGAGATTTTTCAAATTATAGAAGTAGGTGCATGGCACCCTATTTTGCACCCTATTTTGTGGCACCCTATTTTTATTCACCTCTCTCCTTCTAAATCATAATTATATATAAAAATAAAAAATAATATCTAGACAATCATAGCAAAAAGAGAAAATAATATGTAACCCGCCTAAGTTATTGGCACCTGCGACACATTAGGTGCATGGCACTTTAAAAGTAAGGTCAGAAATGAAAGTTGGACTATTTATACCTTGTTTTATAGATCAATATTATCCTAAGGTTGGAAAAGCAACCTATGAACTACTTATTAAATTAGGATGCGATGTTGAGTATCCAATGGATCAAACCTGTTGTGGTCAACCGATGGCAAATGGTGGACACGAACATAACTCAGAAAAACTAGCAAAAAAGTTTGTCAAACTTTTTTCTAACTACGATTATATTGTCGGTCCATCAGGAAGTTGCGTACATTATGTTCAAGAACATTATGATATAATTGAGCAAACTGATAAAGTGAAAAAAGTAAGAAATAACATTTGGGAGATAAGCGACTTTCTTGTAAATGTTTTAAAAATAGAAAAACTAAAAGTCTCTTTCCCTAAAAGAGTAGGTGTACATAACTCTTGCCACGCTCACCGTGGACTTGGAATAGGAAAACAATCAGAACTAAATATTCCCGGTCAAGAATCAACGAT
>DAOVTR010000316.1 GCA_030633015.1 Bdellovibrionales bacterium | reverse complement strand
CCCAACTATTTGTTTTTTAATATTTAAATCACTGAGTGAGCCATATGGACAATAAGCGGTACAAACACCGCACTGAGTACAACTTGATTCAATTTTCACTCTAAATGGATTTATTTTTCCACCAACAGTTGCAAGCAGGCCAATGGGACAAAATTTAGTGCAATGAACCATATACCCTTGAAAATAAGATTTAAAAATTACAAACGTAGAGATCATTATAAAAATAGCAACAGCAAAATACATATAAATTATAGGTAAAAATCTAAAACATAATGCAAATATTATTAACAAAAAAAGTATCCATACTCTTAAAAATTTGATTATAGATACCTTTTTACTATGAATGCCTTTTGATGACGCCAACAAATCCCAACTCCCGACATAACATAAAAAACTACACCAAGCAGGACCAACTAAAACAATGGTAGTTAAGAAAAGATAAATCATAAAAAAACCAGATCCTCTATATATAGGGCCGGCAATAATAAATGATGGAACTGGAAAATGAAGATTACCAGTCTGAAGAAACTGTTCAAAACCTATTAATCCTAAAAAAATTTGTACAAAAAAGACTACGCTAAAAGATAGCCAAATTATTTTTCTTAACCTTGCACTGTTTTTTGCTGTTATAAACTTATAAGTTATTATAAATGAATACAGAGAAATAAGAAATATAAAGAAAAAACCGAAGTCTGGATAGAACCGATCAATCAACAATAGCTGTAATGGAACATATATTCTTATAAAAGTTAGTATTAAAAAAGTTAACAAAAAAGAAATACTAGGAAATAAATATTTTTTCATCTATCTTCATACTGTTTTATTTGCTGAGTAAATATTAATGAAACCACACTAATTACTGCACCTATAAAAAAAGGCAACCTATAATCATACATCCAAAGCATTCCTCCTATAACAGGAAGAACAATTGCAACAAGATGATTTATTGTAAATCCAACGGCCATTGTGGAAGCATAATCTTTTTCATCTCCAATCTTTTGAAAAAATGTTCGAATCGCAATAGAAAAATTAAAAAACAGATGGTCTAAAATATACATCAAAGAAACTATAATCTTAGAATCTGTATAAGCATACATTATAAAAATAAAAACAAGAGAAAAATATTCGAGAGATAATACTTTTCTCTCGCCAAAAAAATTTATTGCTTTTCCAATTTGAGGAGCAACAAAATAATTAATTAAATTATTTATTAAAAAAAGTATTGTAATCTCTTTAATTGAAAATCCGAATTTTTCAACCATGAGAAAAATTGAAAAGACCACAAAGATCTGTCTTCTCGCACCGGCGAGACAAGTTAGTACATAAAACAACCAATATCGTTTTCTAAAAACCATTTTTTTATTCTGACTTATCGAAAGCGATGAAACAGGATTTTGAAAAAAACCCCAAATAGCAGCTGAAGCAACAGCAATTCCAAAAAAGAAATATAATAATTTAAAACTAAGAACAAAACTTAAAAGATAAATAATTACAGCAGCAATAATACTTGCTAATGCAGCATAACCTCGAAGTTTACCAAATACTAAAGGTGCCGTTTTCTTATCAAAAAATTGCAGTGTCAGTGACTGATTCGTTGTTTCATAATAATGAAACCCAAAAGACATAAAAAGAGTTGTAAATATCAGCCCGTAATAACTAGGAAAAAAACCAGTAACTCCAATTCCAATTCCCATAATCAGAACTGATAAAGCAGAAAGACGATGCTCTTTTATTACAAGCAGGATATAGATGGCCAAAAGAGCAAGAAAACCTGGCACCTCTCTTATGGAGTTAATCATCCCAACATGAGATCCATTCAATCCAGCTTGTTCAACAGCAAAATTATTAAAAAGAGTTCTCCAAACCTGTAATCCACCAACAGAAGCAATAGTTAAAACCATCAAGAAAATAAACATTTCATTTTTTTTAAAACTATTGACATCTGTTTTCAACAACATACTCCAAGCAATCACCATATTTCTCTACAAAAACGTATGTATCATATATATCTCGCTGTAGACAATACTTATAATCATCTAAAAAACTTGTTGAAAATAATTTTAAATCAACAAAATATTTATCCTCATCAAACTTATAGTTAAGCAGAATTGATTTGATATACTCAGCGCAAGACCTATCTTCAATACTTTCTTTACTCTCAAAATATGAACTAGACATAACTATTGTTATTTCTGAAATCCCTTGTAACGACTGAATATACCTACAAGTACTTCTTGCATTTATAAAACTTACAACCATTGATTTCGTGGCAATAGAAGAGCTAAAAATTGCGCTTGTTAAATTAGTAGATTTATGAACAAATTTTTTACCCGCAATAGAAGTACCCAATAATTGAGTTGGAGAATTATCATATCCTCCATCATATACTTCCGAGACCAACAAATAATTTTTAGCTACAAATTCCTGGGCCTGTTGTAGAGATTTAACACCAACAATTTTTGTAGCATTATTAGCAAATAATGTAACAATCGTTGTTGATGCCCTAAAGATATCAACAAAAAGCACAAGATCACCTAAGTTATCAGTTTTATCGTAAGAATTAATTAATGTTATTTTCAATTAGTCATCCAGTTTGACTACAACTCTTCCAAAATGATGGCCTTGAAGTATTTTATCAACTTCTAAAAAAGTTTCCTCTAGTGGTATTGTTTTATAAATCTGATCAAATTTCTTAAACATATATTTATTTTCAAGTCTGCTCCAAATTTTTTTCCGTAAATCAATTGGCGTATCTGCAGATGCTAGGCCGTACAAAGTAATATCTCTTATAATAAATGGATATATGGATGCATTAAAAAATCCTCCTTTAATATTTCCGCAACAACATGCGGCCCCGGAATCCCTAATACTCCTAATTACAGTTGAAAGGACGTCACCTCCAACAGTATCAAACACTCCAATCCATCTTCCTTTTAACAAACCTTTTAAACTACCATCAACAACTTCACTGCGACCAATTACTGACTTTACTCCCAAACTTTTAAGTGTATCGTAATATTTCTCTTTTCCAGACACGGCCTCTACATCGTATCCCAACTTGGCCAAGATCCCACAAGCTAAAATCCCTACTCCCCCTGTTGCTCCTGT
>DAOVTR010000238.1 GCA_030633015.1 Bdellovibrionales bacterium | reverse complement strand
TAAAAATGCTGGTGATGCTTCTACAACGCCAACGACGGTTGTTTTTTTGCCAACAATCTTGACCCTTTGAGAGATTAAGACTCTCGGCACGTGGCCTCCTCGGATAGCAAACCTAATAAATCCAGACTTATCTATATGAGAGACAATAAATCCGATTTCATCCATATGGCCTGCAATCATAACTCTTAGAGCATTTTTTTTACTGCTTTTTTTTATTCCAACAACATTTCCAGTTACATCGGTAATAACCTCATCAGTTGTTTTTTTTAGTTCACTTTTCATTATATCAATTAATCGTTGCTCTCTTCCAGGGACTGCTGGGGTTTCACAAAGTTTTTTTAGTAGATCCATATTAATTCTCCATGATACAAAATTTTAGTTTGAGTATGCCTCGTGGCCATAGTAAAACTTTTAACATATGACACAAATAAATGAAGATTTAAAACTTGATTCTTATAAATATTATCTACCAGATCATCAAATTGCAGATAGACCCGCATCCCCTAGGCATAATTCTAAGCTAATGGTCTATAACGCGAAGAATGATACGGTCACTCATAGTAGTTTTTTAAGTATTGCTGATTTTTTACCCTCAGATTCGTTAATGGTTTTAAATCAGTCAAAAGTTTTTAAGGCCAGAATCTTAGGACATAAAAAAAGTGGGGGAGTTGCTGAGATTTTTTTATTGGGAAATAGTCTTGATAGCAGTGGATTAGCACACTGTTTAATCAAGACTTCGAGTAAAAAAAAGATAGATGATCTTTTCTTGTTTGATCACAATATAACTTGTCATATTAAAAAGATATATGGTGATGGAACTTTTAAGGTTCTATTTTCAAGTAGTGATCTATCTCAAGTGATAGAACAAATCGGTAGTGTTCCAATCCCTCCTTATATTAGAAAAGGTGAAAGCGATCAGCTTGATACGCAATCTTATCAGACGGTTTATGCAAATAGAGAAGGATCAGTTGCCGCCCCTACAGCTGGCCTTCATTTTACTCCAGACGTGTTCAAGTCCCTTGAATCTAAAAATATTGATCGTGCCTTTGTAACTTTACATGTAGGGCCAGGCACATTTGCCACAGTGAAGGAGTTACAAATTAAAGATCATCGGATGCACAAAGAGGAGTTTTTCGTCGATCAATTAAATTTAGATAAACTAAATAGTGGAAAAAAAATCATCTCAGTAGGGACAACATCTCTTAGAGTTTTAGAATCAACTTGGGAAAATGAGATATTTAATATCAAAGCGGATCAGAAATTTAGCACTGATATCTTTTTGTATCCAGGAGTTAAAATAAATTCCATCTCAGCAATGGTTACTAATTTTCATCTTCCCAAATCATCTCTTCTAATGTTAGTAAGTGCTCTGATTGGCAGAGAAAAAGTTCTTGAATTATATGAACTAGCTAAAATAAATAATTACCGTTTTTACTCCTATGGAGATAGCATGCTTTTGCTGCTATAAATTTATGAGTTTTTTTAAAGAGATCAAATATTCTAATAAGGCCCGTGCAGGTGAAGTTCATACTGCACACGGAGTAATTGAGACTCCCATTTTTATGCCAGTAGGCACTCGCGCTTCAGTTAAAACCATGTGGCAGGAGGATCTTGAAGATATTGGGGCCCAGATTATTTTGGGAAATACCTATCATCTCTATTTGCGTCCAGGCCATGAGTTAATAGCTAGATTAGGTGGTCTTCATAAATTTATGGGATGGGATCATCCTATTTTGACTGACTCCGGTGGTTTTCAAGTTTTTTCACTGGCAAATATTAATAAGGTCACACCAGAAGGGGTAAAATTTAAATCCCACATTGATGGTTCATCTCATATGATTGGCCCTGAAAAATCCATGGAAATTCAAAAGGCGCTGGGGAGCGATATTGTAATGGCATTTGATGAGTGCCCCGCTCTTCCTGCAACTAAGGATAGACTAAAAGAGAGTATGGAGCTTACTTTAAACTGGGCCCAAAGGTGTAGGGACTACAAGCTTCAAGATCATCAATCTATGTTTGGAATTATTCAAGGTGGCCTTCATCAAGATTTAAGACAGGAGTGCTTAGAACGCCTAGATAGGATTGGATTTGAAGGCTTTGCCATTGGTGGCCTCTCTGTTGGAGAAAAAAATCAAGAGATGGTTGAATTTTTAGAAAATTTTGTCCATTTGATGCCAAAGCAGAAGCCAAGGTATTTAATGGGTGTAGGAACTCCGCTAGATATTCTAAATGGAATAAAATCTGGTTTAGATATGTTTGATTGTGTTCTTCCCACCAGAAATGCAAGAAACGGCCAATTTTTGACCCATAAAGGGCCACTTAATATTAAAAAAGCCTGTTTTATGGAGGATACGCTGCCTCCTGACCCTGATTGTGACTGTATAGTTTGCAAGAAGTATTCAAGGGCCTATATAAGGCATCTTTATAATGTGGGAGAGTATTTAGCTGGACAGCTTATAACTTACCATAATCTCAATTTTTACCTAAAAATGATGCGTGAAGTTAGAGAGGCAATTTTACAAGATAGATTTGACGATTATTTTATTAACTTCTATAAGGAATATTCACAAAATTACTGGCGAGCTAGTAATTAACTAATTTTGAAGGGGCAGTATATGTATCTTTTATTTATTTCAGACGCAATGGCACAACAAGCAGGAGCTTCAGGTCAAGCTAATCCACTAATGTCTATGGCACCACTGATCATAATTTTTGTTATGTTTTATTTTTTAATGATCAGACCTCAAAAGAAAAAAATGCAACAAGAACAGGTAATGATTTCATCTTTAAATAAAGGTGATGAAATTTACACTAAGTCTGGAATCCTAGGAACCATTACAGGTCTTACGGAAAAAATAGTTACCTTGGAAGTTTCTGAGGGAGTAAAATTCAAACTTATTCGTTCAGAAGTTGCTGGAAAGTCCGAGACTATTTTTAGTAAGGATACTAGCACTAAAAAATAGTAAAATTTTTTAGTTATCCACAATTTGTTCTAATTTTTTTCATACTTTAAACCTTGCAAAACGGTTTGTTTTTCTACTATAGTTTATAAGGTTGAAATTTAACTATCGAATAATTTTATTTAAAGCGAGGATTTAGATGAAGAGAAGCTGGTGGTATCGGTTCACATTTTTATTGGCAATAACAGTCATATCAGTGACAGTTGTTATTCCAACTCTTTTGAATTTTAATACTGAAACAAGTAAGTATCCTGTAAAATCCAAAATTGTACTAGGCCTTGATCTTCAAGGTGGCCTCTATATGATTTTAGGGATTGATTTTAATAAAGTTTATAAAGACGATATTAAAACCTATGCAAGCAAGCTTGAGTATTATCTGAAAGACGAGGGAGTTGATGCTAAAATTGGAAGCCTAGATCTTTCAATTATTACTGACCCCCAACATACTATTGAAATTTATAATCGAAAACAGATTGAAGATGCAAAATTAAAAATCAAAAAATATTATGGAAATATTTTAAGACTGACTGAAGAAAAAGGGACTGTTTTAAAGTATGGAATAACTCAAAGTTGGAAAAATTATATTGAAGAGCAATCAGTTAGCAAGTCTATTGAAGTAATAAGAAATAGAATTGATGAGTTTGGTGTGACTGAACCTGAAATTGTTTCTCAAGGAAAAGATAGAATAATTGTTCAGCTTCCTGGTGTGAAAGATATTGATCGTGCTAAAGAGTTGATTGGTAAAACGGCCAAGTTAGAATTTAAACTAGTAAATGCCGAAGTTCCTCAGCAGACCATTGTAGCTTGGATTGAAAAAACTGAACAGGCAGGAATTATTTTTAAAAAAGGGATGAGATTTTCTGATTATCTTGCGACTGTAAATAGCCATTTAAAAGATGAGATGCCTAAAGGCTATGAGATAGCTTTTGAAAAAAAGGTTAGCAAAGCAACCAATGAGATAGAGTTTAAAATTCCTTATCTAGTTGATTCAGCTCCTAGACTTACAGGGGATGACTTGGCCGATGCAAGTGTTCAGATTGATCAG
>DAOVTR010000091.1 GCA_030633015.1 Bdellovibrionales bacterium | reverse complement strand
TGACTCAGATCACTACAAAAATATGCTGTTAGAATCGGGGGGGCATATAATCGCCGCCTTGGTCAAACCGATATGTGGATGATCAAAGATAACCATAAGCGATTTTTTGGTGGAATCAGGCCAGCTCTTGATTTTTTTAAGAATATGCAAGGATTCTATACACCAATTGAAGTTGAAGTACACAATTTAGAAGAACTTAAAATTGCCATAGATTGCAACGTTAAACATGTAATGTTAGATAATTTTTCACCTGCTGAAGTTGTCGAAGCTATTTCATATAAACCTGAAAATATAACTTACGAAATCTCTGGTGGAATAAAGCTTGATAATATTGATGAATATTTTATAAAAGGAATTGATGCTATCAGCGTTGGAGCACTCACTTACGCCCCTCCAAGCGTTGATATCTCGTTTAAATACCATAAAATAGGTGACTAGTTATGAGTACACAACTTTTCGACGTTTTAATCATCGGTACAGGAATTTCAGGTCTTACCTCTGCAATTAAACTTGCTGAAAATGGAGCAAACGTTGCTATTATCACAAGGGAGCACGAACCGACCAATTGCAATACCTACTTTGCCCAAGGCGGAATCATCTACTCAAAAGATGAGGTCTCTTGCCTACAGGAAGATATTTCTAAAGCATCCAACCAAACTTCTAATCCTTTTGCTTCCAAAATACTTGCAACACGTTCTGCAGATATTTTAAATGACATTTTAATTAATAAAGCAAAAACTAATTTTACTCACGACGATAATAATAACTTAAAAAAAACGAGAGAGGCTGCCCACTCAAAAGCTAGAATAATATACAAGGGAGATTACACAGGAAAAGAGATCGAAGTTTCTTTGATTAATTATGTAACAGATAAAAAACGTTTTCCGAATATTACTCTTTTTGCAGGCCATACCGCAATTGATCTTCTAACTCCTGATCATCATGGGACTACAATTCAACAACGGTATGAAGAAGCAAAAGTCGTTGGAGCCTATATTTTAAATCAACAAACTGGAGATGTTTTAACCATTGTTACAAAATATACTATTTTAGCAACGGGTGGATATGCTGCACTATATCTTCATCACTCAAACTCAGAAGGGTGCCGAGGAGATGGTCACGCCATGGCCCGAAGAGTTGGTGCAACATTAACAAATATGGAATTTATTCAATTTCATCCAACAACTTTTTATGATCAATCTTCAAATCGAAGATTTTTAATTTCAGAAGCTGTAAGGGGTGAAGGAGCTGTTTTAAAAAATTCATTAGATGAAGAATTTATGATCAATTATCATCCTGATAAGGAGCTTGCCCCTAGAGATATTGTATCAAGGGCCATTATCGATGAAATTATTAGGACTGATCACGCCTGTGTATATCTTGATATATCTAATAAAGATAAAGATTGGATTATAAATAGATTTCCAACAATATACTCTCACTGCTTAAAAAGTAATATAGATATTACTAAAGATCCCATTCCAGTGGTACCATCTGCTCATTATAGTTGTGGTGGTATAAAAACCGATACAACAGGAAAAACAAACGTTAAAAATCTGTATGCTGTTGGAGAAGTTTCCTGCACAGGACTTCACGGTGCTAACCGATTAGCATCAACTGCTCTTCTTGAAGGTCTCACGTGGGGCTACATCGCTGCTGAAGACATTTTAAAGACAATTAACAACCAAGAATTTTATAATCACAATATGGTCAAAAATTGGGAAAATATTCAAGGTCAACAATGTGATCAGGCCCTTTTAAAACAAGACTGGCTAACAATTAAGCAGACCATGTGGAATTATGTTGGGCTAATTAGAACAACAGAACGACTGACTAGAGCATATGCAATTTTTGGTGAGATGCATTCTGAAATACAACGTTTTTATACTAACGTATCATTAGATGATGAGCTTATAGGACTAAGAAATGCAGCTGAAGTTGCTTATATGGTAACAAACGCATCATCTCAAAATAAAAAATCTGCTGGTTGCTTTTATAGAAAAAATTAAAAAGAAAAGCCGAGACCCTAAGATCTCGGCTGGTTGTGGGAGGGGTATAGATTATCCAAAATTAATCCATCAATTCTTCTTTGGATAAGTTTTAAGAATATGCCTCTAAATGTGTCTATGGCCGATTTGTCCATGAAGCACTAAGTGAAGTTTTATGCTGCCATCTCTTCAAGCAGCTCATCTAAAGTCCAATCAAGCTTATATTCATTAATTTTACAATTTGGCATAATTCGATTCTCTCCTTTAGATAGATAGTGGAGACTTTTTTTATCAATTTCACATCTAGAAAATAAATTTTTTCTTTGAGGTGAATATTCCATTATGCAATTTTCAAAAGTTGAAGAGTGAAAATCATTATAACTAACTTCAGAAAATTGAAAGCTGCAATTTAAGAATTTACAACTTATAAATGAGCAGTTTTCCAACTTACTGCCAAAAAAATTACAATCTTCAAAAATAACATTTTCAAATGTTGTTAAAGATAAAAGAGCACCTGATATGGATTCACTCTTGTAATTTTGGTCAGTTATCCTACTGTTTTCTATTACTTCATACTCTCTAGTATCAGTTTTAAGCTCGTTATTTTGACTATTCAAGGTTGTCATAGTGTCCCCCTATTTTCCTTGCTTGAATAAAATAATACAATATTTGACGAATTGCGTCAAGAAATAAAATTGCATAAAGAAATATTTTTGCAGACCGATAATAATAATAGGAGGTTGTATGGCCGAATTTAATGAAAATCATATAGAAATGTTTTTAGGAGTTGTTCGCAAGTATATGCAAATGCGTGGGGCCTTGTCACAAAAAGATTTAGCACAAAAAGCGGAAGTCGGTGTTTCAACCATGAGTAGATTTTTAAATCAAAAAACTTCTGAATTAAATCCACAGCTTATTGCTAAAATTGTTGCAACTTTAAATATTCCAATGCATGAAATAATTGATTTTATCTCTGAGGAATTTACTGATAAATTTACTAGACTGGTAAAATTTTATAGAGATGATATCCAAATTCCATCTAATCAAAATTCAAAAGAAGACGACAAGACTATTAATGGTGAAACACCTTCTGATACAAGTCAAAAACTTGTAAAAGGCAAAGTAAGTGCTGGTGGAAAACAAAAAAGAACAATGGTATTTATGCCAGACAATGAAAATAAAACAGTTATGAAAACATTGGAAGAAAAAATTAATACCCTTACTCCAAGGCAAAAAGCATATATGGCCGACTTCTTAAATCTTGATGTGGAAGGAAAAGACCTCCTTGTAGATGTCGGAACTTCTCTTTTAAGATACATAAGACAAAAAGGGATGGAGTTTTGAAAATATTTTTAACTATATATTTTTTATTATCATTTATAAAAATAAGTTACGCTCTTCCTAAACAAGTTGAAATTTGGTTTATGTCATCCACTCTAACGACTTACTACAAATCACTATATCCACAGAAAATAGTTGCCTTTAACAGCGATGATAATTGCATTCCAATGGGAGAAGGATGTTTTAATCCACAGCTTGGATTTATAGAACAAAAAAATGCTCTGTATTTTCCACCTGAAAAAGACAATAAACTTCCTTTGAAAACGTTCAATGCTTTAGATGTTAATTTAGTTAATTGCGATAAAAATAATTATTTCGATATTTATTGCGGTAAAAATAACAATAGTGATTATGTAAGCAAATTTGAAATTTGGATTGATATAAGTGCTAGCTTAAGATCAGTTGATTACTCTAAAGAGTCTGATCAATGCTCCAGGCGAAAATTTGTAGAACAAGTCCTAAATAAATGTCCCAAAGACTCCATTAATATTTCACTTTTTAATACATCAATTAAGCAGCTAGGATCTCACAAAAACATATGTAATTCCTATGGTGCAAATAATTTGGACCGATTAATAAAGTGGATAAGAAATTCAAATATTAAAAACTTAATTATTATTACAGATATTGATGAATATTCTATTAAATTTGATAATTTTATAAAAGAAGTTGGAGCTGAAATCAAAGGAGTTGATAGTCATTATATCAATGCCAAAAATTTAATAAAAAAAGTAGATGAAGTTGTTAGGGCCTGTAAAAAATTTCAGTAAATACAAAATAACACCACAAAGTTCCAATAACAGGAGCAATTAAACCAATCAAAATTCCGCCTCTAAGAAAATCTTTTGAAGAAATATTACCTGTCGCATACGCAACGGCATTGGGAGGAGTTGAAATAGGCAAACACATGGCCGATGAGGCCCCTAAAGCAATAGGAATAACAACTAGAGGTTCCATACTTGCTGATGCTGCAAGACCAATAGGTATTAAAATATTAGCCGCTGCAGTATTACTCATAAAATTAGAAAGTATTACTGTTAAATAACTGAATCCAAAAGCCAGACCAATCACTGAAAGATTGTCTGAGGGCAAAGTTGAGGCCATCCAACTTGCAAGACCTGTTTTAGATACAGCGACCCCTAAAGAGAGCCCCCCTGCAAGCAAAAGCAAAATATCCCAACTTAATCCTCGAATATCTTCAACATCAATGACTTTTACAATCGCAAAAATACTTATGGGAATAAATGATATTACAGGAGTCGGAATTTGATGAATAGGACAACTAAGCCACAATCCAACCGTAATAAAAAAAATGATCATAACTAAAACTTTTCTCCAAACTGCTAAATTTTTCGCCTCTCTCTTGTAATCCATTAATGAAGAGATATCTATCTCATCTGTTGAGCTTGGATAAAATCTCATTAAGAAAAGCCATAAAATCAAGGACAGTATAAGAGCAGGAGGAACACCTACGACCATCCATTTTAAAAAATTAATCTGATCAAGACCAAGACTTCCTGCTGCAATTGCATTTGGTGGAGAACCAATAATTGTTCCCATGCCTCCAATATTTGCGGCAAAAGGAACTGCAATTAGAATTGCTTTCGAAAAAGGATTAGAAGCACCAAACTTAGAAACAACAGGAGCAACTACGGCCATCATCATAACAGTTGTTGCTGTATTTGAGACAAACATTGAAAAACAAAAAGTAATTGCCATTACCCCAATTAAAACGGCTCCCGGTTTCTTTCCAAAATATATTAAAACGTGTGTTGCAAACCAATGATCAAGTTCTGTTTTGGAGGCGGCCCTTGCCAATATAAACCCTCCAAAAAAAAGCCAAATCAAAGGAGATGCCCAAGGATCAACAAATATCTGCCAATCATTGGCCTTTGTTGCAAAAATTCCTAATCGTGGATTTCCTAATATGGCAATCTCCAGGGCCATAACTAAAAGAGCAACTGCAAAAGCTGGTATTGCCTCGGTAACCCAGAGTCCTGCTGCAAACAGTAAAATAAAAAAGGCCCATCTAGCTGCCTCTGTCATTCCTTCATATTCAGGATAAAAAGCAATTATTAAAGCAAAAAATAAACATAAAATGAATCTACCAAAAAGATTAAAAGAAGAAACTTCTAATTTACCCGCCAGCAACTTTAAACTTACTCGTCTTGTATCAACCATAGAACGCCTTAAATATATTATAATTAATGAGATAATATTCTTTTGTTAAAATTTGTAAACTTATTTGTAAAAAAAAAGGCCCTCGAATGGGGCCTTGAATATAAATTATGTTTAATTTTTAACTAAGGTAACTCATCACCACCTCGTGTACACTTGATTCCACTAACAGAAAGTTTATTTTGATTTGCTTTTTGAATTAAAAGCTTAGCCGCTGTTGTCTCTCCTAGATTTACTATGGGAATAGAAATTTCAATACTTCGAATATGGCCTTCGTCCTTACGTGCCAAATATTCTACTTCAAAAAAACTTCCCACGCTTCTTATGTTTAGCCAACTAAAAACCTCTTCTCCATCTCCCCAATCAACAATAATGGCCTCAGTTCTATTGGTTTGATTGAATAGACTAAGATGATAACCAGAGCCCGAACAAGTATAGGTTTCAGCTAACGAAGAAAAGGAAATTAAAAAAATTGTCAAAACTGTAAGTATTTTCATTATGATTCTCCTTCTGCAAATTTTATAAAAATTTTATTCTTTTTAACAGATATATTTTTCTTTTTTCGTACCGCCAATTTAATAATAAACATGGCAAGATCTATGGATTTTTTAAAAAGA
Source organism: Bdellovibrionales bacterium (assembly GCA_030633015.1). Next base: position 556 of record DAOVTR010000091.1, on the reverse strand, counting down.
GGAATAGGAAGCGTAGCATCTAAAACTCCTACCTCTAAGACCTTTTTCTCCTCATCATATTTTAAGGCTGCTTTTATCTCTACATTCCAGTATTTAAATAAAATTCTTATTTTTTTCTTTAAAAATGATACATGATCAGAAATATCTAATTTTAAATCTTTCAATATTGCCTTGGTGTTACTGGCCTGACGTGTTGGATCTTCATCAACTCCTCTGACAAAGTTTTTATATTTTTGATATAAATTTTGTATAAAATTTTTCTTTTTTTGATTAACAATACGGTCAGCATAAAAGTTTGATTGTACAAAACAATCTTCAATTATTTGCTCTACTTTATATTGATCATCTGAAATACCACGGTAACATCCTGCATTTACACCAAATACTGTTAATATCCCTTTTTCTGGGTCTTGATCAGCTCTTTGAAATGAGTTTAAATTAATAGTCAATAATTCATTTTGTACTCTAAGCTTATCTATATCAACAAAATATCCTACATGTTCATTTATATCATCAAGAAAAATATTACTATCGTAAAAAGAAATATCAGAAGAGC
>DAOVTR010000102.1 GCA_030633015.1 Bdellovibrionales bacterium | reverse complement strand
AATAACTATCAAAGTTTGTAGTGATAATGTCGGAGAAAACCCTATAATCAATCCACAAGCAATACCTACTGCTATTTGATTTGTACCTGTCTCTGAGTTTAATAAGCCTATAAGACCAAAGATCTGTTTTAAAAGCAAAGTCACGAGCTGCCCCTTCTTAAATATTTGTAATAATTAAATATTATAAATTGTTATGTAAAAAATTCTATAATGCTATAAATTAGAAGAATATACCCTAAAAACATGCTAACATGGTGCGCAAGCCACTGTCATTTCAAGGGGTTACGTGAAAACAAGAAGATATCTGATTATATTTTTTGTGCTTTTTAATCTTTCACAGACTTATGGAGAAGATAAATACAAGCTTGATTTAGGCATCTATATCACCTCCGAGCAAGTCGAAGAGATTAAACAAAGACTTCCAAGGTTAGAAGAGGATAGAATTTTTTTTCATTCAACTACTGAAGAAATTGGTATTCGCAGAGTTTCTCAAAGCAAAATTTACCAAAAAGAGATGGATCAATTAAATATTACAACCCATAAAAATCAAGCATATGGTGCAGGTCTATATTTTGCTGAAGAATTTGAATCCTCAAGAGCATTTAATAGTTTTTCAACTGCTTTAAAAATTAAAAAAGGCACCTATATCTATAACCGCAAAATTATAGCATCCATTATAAAAAGAGATCTTAAAGAAAAACAGATAACTAAACTAGGAGAAATAATTCCATTCATTAGAAATATATCTGAATCAGAAGGATGGTGGATTACTAACGATCCTCAGGTTATAGCTAACATTGAATATGGTGGATTTTACGGAGCACACCCTGATTTCATACACCATAAAACTGAAAATCTTAATATTGTTCACAATGCGTTTAAAAAAATTGGTGAGTTAAATGATCACGGTAAATATTTTGAAAACTTATATCATCTCACATATTACCTCGATGGATTTTCTCTAATTAAAACAATTCATAGTCCTGAAGAATTATTTAATAATCAAGATTTTAAGAAATTTAAAAAATTGAGACAGTTTCTTTTAGATAATATTACTCAAAAAAGCTATAACTCTCCTTGGGGCATAGAAAGTGAAAATAAAGCTCAATGGGTCACAAACATCATGAATAATGATTTTAATAAAATTTTCCATGAACTCTCCGGAAAAGATCTAGAATTTAGAAGTGAGAACAAAAACTCAAATAATAAACTTATTGTTAGTCTAGAACAACTTAATACCCTAATGGATAATCCATATTTAGAAGTTAATTACAAATCGACTACTGACAAAGACAAGTTTTTAGTTAGCTATTTTCATCCTGACGTCTATCATTACAAAAAATTAAAAAACAAAATTTCATTAACACTTTTTAAAAAACTAGAAACCATCAGTAATGACGATCTTGTAAACAACAAATTACTTCGACAAAATCTAAACCAACAATTATTAAAAGAACTTTTTAATGATTTTTTATCACAACTATATGACAACAAACTTGAACCTGCATCGTTTCTTAGAACTTTCAAATCAATTAGACCTTTTCAAAATTTAAATAACAAAAGTGCTCGTCTATTTCTTGAAAAAGAACTACTCTCAAGAGGTCAATCACTACCACCAAATCTCTTCGATAATCTAGCACCATTAATAAGTAGCCAAACTCTTAAAGATTCTAAACATGCATATATAGATCTTTACCACTCTTTCATAACAACTTTTATTTCAAAGACCTACAGCTTCCCATCCCCTTATAATTATGAGCAAAAACAATGGAGTGAATTTGGCAATATTGTAAAAACAGAGCAAGTCAAGCTTCGAACGTCTGCCCACAACTGCTTAAGAGCAGTAACCCAGCTACTATAAATATTTCAATAATTTCTATTTCTTACCGATAATTAGACATACATATGAAAGATTCTAAAAAAATATATTCAGCCCCAAATGAGCTTACCGACAGTGAAATTATATATGGCAATATAAATCAAGATTTTACTTCTAATTTTATTGATACTTATTCCACTCTAGGCAAAAAAGAAACGCTTGGGCCCAATATTACTATAATGTCGGAAGGTAAATATAACTATAAACTATATTTTCTTATTAGTGGTAGTGTTAGCATAACAATAAACAACCAACTAATTGCAACTCTGAAAGATCAGGGCGATTTACTCGGAGAAATGGGACTAATTACTGGATACCCTTGTAGTGCCACAGTCACAACCGAATCTACTAGTGAATTATATGTTTTTGATTACGATCAACTTAAAAAAGGTGGTAATAGTAAAACTGATAAACTTAATGCTGACTTATATAAAGTTTTTTCAAAAATATTATCTAAAAAATTAAATAATACAAACGAGAAAGCAAAGCTTTTTGAAAAAATGAACAAACAGCTAACAATTACTCAACAAGAGCTTGAAGAAGCTAATACAGATTTAGAAAATAAAATAAAAACAAGAACTCAAGATCTGGAAACAAAAACCAAAGAACTAATAAAATCACATGCAGAGTTAGAAAATAAAAATACTGCTCTAATTATTAATCAAAAGAAATTAGAAGAACTCTATAACAATAGAAATATAACCATATCCATGCTTGATAAATTATATAACAATCATCTCCTCGGTTTAAAAGAGAGTCTTAAAACAAAAGTAAATATTGATTCACAGACTAAACTAAGACCAATCAAAGAGGCAATTGATAATGCAATTGCTCAATTAAAACCAATAAATGAACTATTCTCCTCCCAGAAAGCACTTCGAGATCAAAGAGTACTTCTAATTGAAAGTAATAAAAAACAAAGAACGATTGCAAAACTAGCCTTGGGAGGGACAGGAGTCACTCTAGATCTTGCTAATGACGAAGAGCAGGCTAAGCAATATCTCGATATTAACAAGTATGATATATTGCTTACAGAAACAAAATCTATCTCCGCGGCCATCTATGGATATAAAAAAAATCCTCTTATGCAATTTGTCCTTATAACCTCCGATAGCATCCCTACATATTTAAATAATTTAAAAGCAAATGATTTCCTATTAAATGTTGTTTCTAAAAATGAAAATGACAGAACTTTCACCATAAAAAATATTTCCACAACAATATCAAAACTAATAGAAAAAGATCTTTTTGGATTAGAAAAATATCTAAGCTGGGGAGTTGAAGTTGAAGATTTCGCTGTAAAAGAAAGCAAACAAAGAAAAGAATTAATTGCAAAATTACAAAATCATTTTAAACAACTCGGTCTAAGAAATACAGTAATAGAAAAATGTGAACTTGTAGCAGAAGAACTTTTAATGAATATTATTTATGATGCCCCCGTTGATGAACAAGGGAATGCTCTATATAATCACCTACCAAGAACAGTTCCAGTCACCCTCCAAAAAAAACATTATGGATCTTTTAGATTTGCATGTGATGGTATGATTGCAGCAGTCTCAGTACAAGACCCTTTTGGCGCCTTAAAAAGAGAGACTATCTTACAGTATCTTGATAGCTGCTATAGTGGTTTGGCCGGAGAACTAAATCATAAAAAAGGCGGAGGAGGTCGAGGAATATATCAAATTATAGAAATAGCAGATCTTGTAGTTTTTAATATAAATCCTAACACAATGACTGAAGTTATCGCTCTATTTAATGTAGACATAAAGGCTACAAAAAGCATTAAACACCCTTCCTTTCATCTGTTTTATCTATAACTAATAAACTACTTCTACTTTGGTTATCTTAAATCCCCACATGTGCTGAGTTGAATCTGATCTAAAGTCAATTTTAATATAATCACCTTCAGTAAAATCTGTAGTAAATTGAGTTCCGGCTCCTGATATTTTTTCAATCTCTTCATCACTAGCATCTATAATTTTAATATAATCATATTTCAACTCTGTTTCATATTTATCAATAACTACTCTAATATATTTAGCTCCAGGTATCCTAATTACCTTTATTAGATTCTCATTTGCCTTATATGGGTGGCTACTTTCAAAAGGCACATCAAAACTAACACTGACCCAATCAGCATCGTCTATATTGGGACGATCTGGTATGAAATTTGATAATAAATTATAAACATTTAACCGACCGCCAGAATAGGTTTTGGCCCTATAGGCACGAACTGGCTGAGAGGTTGTGAATAATCTTTTTTTAATTTTGTCATGAGACATTCGCCCTGTATATGAAATCAAAAGAGCTAATGCTCCTGCCACATGAGGAGTGGCCATTGAAGTTCCAGACATAGTTGCATATGAATTATCTGGCATTGTAGATAAAATATTCTGTCCTGGAGCAGTTATATCAACAGACTTTCGTCCATAACATGAAAAACTTGCAAGCCTATCCGCGCTAGTATGAGCAGCTACTGATATTATGTTTTCAGTATCATAACTAGAAGGATAATGAGGATAATCATCATTATTACCAGCAGAATTACCTGCTGCTGCAACAAATAATACTCCATTTTGAGACGCGGCTTCAATTGCTTCCTTCAAAGATTCAGCCTGAGGTCCACCTCCCCATGCATTCGACAGAACATCAATTCTCATTTTAGAAGCATAATCAATTGCCTTAATCGCATCTTCTGTACTGCCATATCCACCATCAGACAAAAACTTTAACGCAACTATCTTTATATGCTGATTAATTCCAGCAATCCCCTCTCCATTATTATGAACTGCCCCGATAACTCCAGCACAATGACTTCCATGCCCACTTCCATCCATTGGATCACCATCATCATTAACAAAATCATACCCATGAATATCATCAATATATCCATTGCCATCGTCATCAACACCCACTTCACCATTTAACTCAACTGTATTAGTCCAAATATTATCTTTTAAATCAATATGATTATAATCAATTCCAGTATCAATTACTCCAACAGTAACGTCATTACTACCCCTGGAAATATTCCATGCTTTGATAATATTAATATCTACTCCAGGATTATCTGTATTATAAAAGCCCCATAAACTGCTAAACTTCGGATCGTTAGGAAAATAATTTCCCTCTACAAGCATCTTTTTATTATTAATATTATTTTTTATCTTTTTAGGTATCGAAAATATATAATTAGGCTCAGCATACTGAACTAGTGGATTATTTTTCAGATCCTTAATTATTTCAAAAATATCTTTTTTACTATTATTTTTAACAACATAAAGTTTTCCATAACTCAGGGAAATTTCATTTTTTAAATTTATATCCAATTGTTTATTTGCAAAAAATGAAGCAGAAGAACTTCCGACCTTAAGTTTAACTAAAATTTCGTTATCAACAAACGGATACTCTTTTGCCATCGTAGACATCGTCATCAAAATCAAAACAATAAAAATAATGAATTTGTTTACCATTAAAAACTCCCTATAAATTAGTGCAACTTATATGATACTTGATACGAAGATATAAATAATGACGGTAATAAATTCCATTTAAAACTGCTGAGGACGCCCAACAGTTCCGTTAGTAGATATTTTGTAAAGAGTAACGTCACCAGTCAAAGTGTTAAAATAAATTTTTCTTGCATAATTACTTAAAACGTCTTGTCCGATAATAACAATCTCTTTTTCAGATAAATATTCTTTTGCAAATTTAATATTTTGACTACCCACATCTAAGATTTCACTAGAATTCTCAGGTTTGATCAGCATTTTAGCACCGCCAAAAATTTTTGCGCTAATTCGATCTATCTTCGCTCCAAGACTTAAACACTGTTCAACCAAACTATCCATTGAACTAATACCATATTTATTTTGTGAAAAAACTTCGTCTTTATCATCAATGAATGGCTCTGGTAACATATAGTGATTCATCCCGCCTACATTATTAGATAAATCAATCAAACAAACCGAAACGCATGACCCAAGAGATGATGACATAATTTCACCTGCATTTGTAACAACACACTCTCCTTGTCCAATAGTTACAACATCTTTATTAATTTTTGAATCAAATACCTTGCGAACCAAAATATTACCTTTGAAATCAACGAACTGATTCGTTTATAAATTCCTGAAATGCTTCCAATGGAGCCTTGTAATTGCCCTTATTATATTTACTTTTTATTTTTATTTTTACTTCATCTATTAGATCATTTGTTAGTGTTTTTCCATAAACAATATTAACGAATTCTTCTGATAAAATAAAAAGTGCAGCTATTTGTGAGATTTGTTGAGCTGAAAGACCCCTTGGAAAGCCTGTTCCCGATGGGTTT
>DAOVTR010000113.1 GCA_030633015.1 Bdellovibrionales bacterium | reverse complement strand
CGACATGGGCTATTTGGGAGTCATATGTGATTTTCCTAGAAATCCTCATATTATTGAGCGTGGTGTCGCGCCCTCTAATCTTAATATCTTTAATTTAAAAGGGAGAAAAAGAATTGCAAGAGATCTACTTATTTTTCCAAGGCAAACCAATCTTTCCAATAAAATCGAATATAATTTTAAAACCAACCCAATCTTAGGAAGTGAGTATTTGGACAAATTAAATTCTCTTCCACAAGAAAATATTACACTTGGATACAATTTAGAACATATTGGAGAACATTTTTTAGCTGATGAGGGCATTTTTGATTTTTGGAGAGACTTCTTAATTAAACTTAGTAGCTCAGACGATTTTAAATGTATAACCCCAACAGAAACTGTTTTAAAATACAATAAACAAAAGTTAAATGTAATTGATATCAATCAAGAGCAAACAACCTCATGGTCATATGATGGGGGCGATACTACTTCATGGCTTGGTTCACAAACACAGAAAACTTTATTTAATGAACTAATCTCACTGGAGACCATTGCCCATAAATCCAAAAGCAGCTACCTCGACAAATGGCGAAATCTAACAACATCTGATCATTTTCTATATCTGAAAGAAAACTCTCCAACTAAAAATATATCAAGACAGTATTTTAACCCATATAATTCTCAAATTCACGCAACATATCTTTATACAAAACATTTAGAAAAACTAAAAGATGAAATAAGAAGCTTTAATATAATTAGAAAAAAAGATGAAATTCCAATAGTTGTAATATCACCTGAAACGGCAAGACTGCCATCAAGAGGCATGGGAGATGTTGCCAAATTTATTTCAGGAAAAAGTGGAGGTCTTGGTGAAGTAACTGCTGCTCTATGCAACGGCCTTGTTGATAGAAATATAAAAACTCACTTAATCACGCTGGATCTTTCTACCCGTTTTAAAGAGGAGTCTAATTTAAGCGAAAATGAGTGGCTCGATATGATCCATGGTATTGATTCTGAAAACATCCACTTAATTAGCTCTGCTTATTTTGAAAACAAAAGAAGTGCTTATGAGGGATCTGCTTCAGTTACTGCGGCTGAGTTTCAAAAACAAATTGTAAACAGTACCTTAAAAAGTATCATTAATAAATCCAAGGGAAAGGCCATTATCCATAGTCATGATTGGTTTGCAGGAGGGATTATTTCAGCCTTTTGTCAATATAGGAAACTTCCCTTGCTTCATACAATTCACAATACTCATACCGGATATATTCCCACCAGTTATTATTCTGGAGTAAATCTACAAAAATTGGGGGCTCATCTTTATTTTTCAAGAGATGATGAAAAAGGACTCCAAATTGATTGTCAGGCCTCGGCCATAAAAAATGCATCAATGATTAGCGTTGTTGGAAAAAAGTTTTTAGAAGAAATTGTAATGAATTATTTTTCAGATAGAAGTTTTATATCGAGTTCGGTCAGAAATGAAATTTCTGAAAAATTCAGACATAATGCAGCTCAAGTAATTGCCAATGGCATATCTCCATCAATGTATCCAGAAAATCAAACTATAAGTAGTAATTTTGATAGTCCTGGACTTGCAACAATTTTAAACAGAGACAACTCTATTATACCTGCAAAAAAAGCAAATCTTTTAAAGCTGCAGCATATTTTAGGTCTTGAAAAAAACGAAAATGCCATTATGCTGTATTGGCCTTCTCGGCTTGATTCTGTTCAAAAAGGTGTTGAGCTTTTTGAACATATTGCAATAGATTTTGCGAAAGAACATAAAGACATTCAGTTTGTTATAATTGGCGATCCTGTGGTCAAAAGCTCCCATGGAGAAAATATAAAAAAGATTGCATCAATTCTACCTAATCAAATTGCATATCACCCCTTTAATGAACAACTTTCCATGCTTGCATATGCCGCTTCTAGTGATGTTTTTGGTGCATCATTATACGAGCCATTTGGACAAATTGACGTTGTTGGAAATATTTTTGGAGCAACGGCCACCAATCGAAATACAGGTGGCTACCACGATAAAATTATCGATCTTTCACTTCAGGCGTGGGGAGGCCCTCAAGATGTTGGTAACGGAGTTTTATTTAAAGACTATGATCCAAAAGGTCTATGGTGGGGACTAAATAAAACGGTATTAAACCATCGTTACTTTAGGCAAAATCCTGATCAATGGTCAAAACAGACCATTAGGATTATGACCGAGGCACGAAATAAATGGAGCCTTGATAATATGATTGCAGGTTATATAACTGCTTACCAAAAACTCCAAAAGTTTTACTACTAATATTACAAACGCCCTAGAGAGTGTTCTAAAGCAGCAATCGCACTAAGATAACCATAATAGGACTGATAAAGATTTGACTCTGAAGTTGTTAAAAATGATCTCGCATCCAACACTTCAGAAGTATTTGTAAGTCCTTCTTTATATAGCTGGCCAGTTAATTGCCAGTTTTCTGTGGCCTGGGCCAGAGCAACCTGAGATGTTTCAATACTATCTTTCGCAACATCTAAATCAATACCTGCATTTTTAACTTCAACAGTAACATTATTTAAAATGGCCTTAAGCTCTCTTATTAAAGCAACTGCTTGATACTTTATACTTGTTCTTTGATTGCTGGTTTTACCCCAGTTCCAAAAATCCCATTTTAGTTTAATTCCAACAAAATCATTATCGGACTCTACCCCAAAAGAGCTGTCTTCACTATGACCTCCAACAATAACAATTTCTGGATATAGTTTTGAACTTACCAAGTCCAACTCTAAATTTTTATTTGCAATGGCCTTTTCAATTAATTGTATCTCAACTCTGTTTATTTTTGCCTCTTCTAATAAAAGTGGCAAATCAAGATCTAAAGTTTCAACTATATCAATATCTGAAATAATTATGTCTGAACCAATTTCACGATCTAATAATAAATTTAAAATAAATTTTGCTTTTTCAATTTCTCCTTTCAATCGTTTTCCAGTTAAAACAGCATTTGCGAGGGCAACTTCAGCTTTCAAAAGATCATTTTTATAAATCATTCCATCGTTATAAAAACGTTGAGCAATATTTTTATGTTCTTGCAATTGTTCTACAGCGACCTGGGAAGCCTGGTAAATTTTAGTTGTTGCAAGAAGATTAAAATATGAAAGTTTCGCTTTAAGTACCACGTCCATTATGGCCTTTTTCTCTTCAAGCTCCTTTACATCAATACCTATTTTACTCATTTTGGATTTTGTAATCAGAGCAAAACCTGTAAATATGGGTTGAGTAACCAGTAGTGTTGCGCTACTGGAGAACTCACTGTCAGCACCTGACATGAGCATACTTGATGGAATATTATTAAAATAATTTGCCGAGTACTCCAAAGAGACCTTAGGCAAAAAATCTTTAAGTGTTGATTTATACTCCATCTTTGCAGATTTAAGCTCTTGGCCTACTTGCTGAATAAGAAGATTATTATTTTTGGCAAGACTTATTACTTCATCCAAAGTAAAAACTTCTTGAGCGCCAATGGACCAAGCTAAAAGTAGACTACAAATAATTAATAGTTTTTTCATACAACTTCCTAAAATTTAATCAAGATTACTTGATTTTTTGTTAAATCATTCAAGTGAATGACTCCATCTTTTACTTTATAAGATAAATTACGATCAATATAATCGTGATACACTCCATCTGCTAATCTAACTTTTCCACTTAAACTTTGGTCTATACGTGAATAGAAAAAATATACACCAGTGCCTGTTTTATTATCATATCTTTCTACGGCCATACTATTATGACCAAAAAGATTTTTAATATTCCATGAGGAAAGCTTAATATATTTAGTAGCTCCCCTAATAAGCGCACTACTATTTTTCCTAAGTTCAATAAGCTTTTTCGTTATTTCAAATCGTTTTTGACTTTCACTATTTTTTTTCCAATCCCACTCCATCATTGTTCTACACCATGGATCAGCCGCTGCAGTTATAGGATTGTTTGCTCTATCTTTTGGTGGAATTTGGTTGTAACTAATTCCCAACCCAATTTCATCACCATAGGTAAGCTTAGGGACTCCTCTTGTTACCATTAAAAATTTCATTGCTGCCAAATATTGATCATAACTAATATTGGGATTAGAAACCATTCTTGAAAGATCATGATTATTTATAAAAGTAATTAAAGAGTTAGACCTTCCATCCATCAAATTAGGGTCAGTTATATTCTCAACCCAACCAGGAGTATTTCTCTTATAATAATCAGTGGTGCCACCAAAAAAATCTCGCATCCAGTGCGCAAGAGTAAAATCAAACATTGTATAATGAGCTGTTGACGTCATCCAATCCACTGATTGACCGTTTCCAATCCCTCCATCAAAATACTCACCAATTAATATTAAATCATTTTTTTTCTCAATAAGCTTTTCTTCTAGCTCATCTAAAAACTCTGGATAAAGATGCTTTATGGCATCGATTCTAAACCCATCAAGTCCAACATCTAACCAGCTAAAGACCGCATCAAACAGATATTTTTTCAACTCAGGATTGCTTTGATTAAGATCGGCCAGTGAGTGAATTTGGTTATTTTGCAGTTGATAAGGATCGTCCCAATCATCTATGGGCGTCGCTGAATTAAACCAACCTGAACTGTCTAAACTATCCCCACACATGGTCGAAAAAGTTGGATAACAATATTTTTTAAGAAGCTTTCCGTTTTTATAGATAGGTGAAAACTCAAGATTATAATAAGTAATTTTCTTCTTATTATATTTCTCCATTAAAAGTGCTGGAGAAGTATGATTTAAAGAGAGATCTAAGAGAACCTTAATTCCAAGGCCATGGGCCTTATCAACTAATCTTTTTAAAAGATGCTTCCCTCCCAGGGCCTCTTCTAAACTCTCCGATTTTTGAGGCGGATTTGCAAAGTGCTCATCAAGACGGAACCAATCTTTGGTCCAATAACCATGATACGAAGTATTACCATTATGATAAAAAACTCCCTCCACATTATCAAATATGGGAGAGATCATTATAGAGGTAATTCCTAAATCATTTAAATAATCCAGTTTTTTAATTACACCTTCAAGATCTCCACCTTGATAGTGCTGAATATTTCTTTTACTTTTATCATAAATTTTATCAAGCCAGAATTTACTCCATCGATTTTTCTGATTCTGCTGAAGCTCATCAGAAGTTAGGCCTTCACTGTTTTCAACCACAGGAAATGCCCAATCAGGAATATTGTTTTTTTCATTACCATCGTGAAAACGATCCACTATAATATAGTACAATACCTCACCATCTAAACTTCCATTTATAACTGAACCATAAGATTTCCCTCCCATAAAGAGAGTCAAAATAAGAGAGAGAGCAACAAGATTATAATAAATCATGATCGCCTCCTATTATTTTGGAAAAAATAGTTACATCCATAGATGCTATAAAAACTGTCGCCTTACTTTTAAGTTCACTAAAGTCTCCACCTTTTTCAAATAGGTCCTTATATATGCTCTCTGAGTATGCTGAAAGTTTAGTTACAACCAAAAAGTCATAAACAGTCTCTTTAAGTGTTAGTGTATCTGAAGCATTCTGTATCTTTTTAAGATATAACTGCTGTAGATCATTTATAGGCCTAGTCATTATAAAAGATAAAAAGTACAAGGCCTTTTTGGCCTGCTCATCGGCCATAATTTGATCTATTGAACTACTTATATCACTTGAGACAGTTGGAAGTCCTTGACTCTCTTCTTGTACTAAATCTAAAATTCGACTCGATACCTTTAAGCTTTGATCACTAAAGCTTTCATAGGTCTGTTTAATAATCTTTGAGCTCAACTGTTCAGTATACCCAGGAACAAAACCTTCATCTTGAACTGGCCTAGTTGAAATTGTATCAAAATCGCTCTTTTCATTATCTCTAAACGAATTCAAATATGTAATGCTCTTAATCTTTGCTTTGGTATAAAGCTGAGGAAGTCCCCAAGCTCCAACTGCACCAAAAACAATT
>DAOVTR010000007.1 GCA_030633015.1 Bdellovibrionales bacterium | reverse complement strand
TTCCACCTTCACCACGTTTCCATAGGGGGGTAAGCCTGAAATTCATTAGTTCAGGATGAGGCTGCATATAAGTATCTGTATTATCAATATTTTGAGGTTGTACTTTTGTTTGAGATAGTTGTCCTAAAACATAATATTTAAACATCCACTCTTTGTAGGTATTTCTAAGCTCCCAATTCATATATGCAATATTGGATAACTGTCTTGATTGTACTGCTGCTCCAGACCAAGCTGCAGCATCAACAGCATTTTGAAGGTTAATTTTTGCTTTTACAAACATGCCAACATTAATGACAAAGGCAATCATAGTCATGATCACTATTAATGAGATTCCTAAAAATATACTGAGTTGACCATTATTTGATCTAAAGTGTCTTATCATTTTCCATATTAGCTTAGATTTATACCAGTGCCCTAATGCTACTGGAGGCAATTTGGGTAGTCAATTGTTGAGTTAATTGGTTGAAAATAGAACACATTATTAGTTGGGGACTTGGTATGAAATTTGAAAAATAGAGGGTAGTTCTGTGGAGTTTCCGAACCATGGATGTGGATCGTAAGTTCACGGGGGTCATTTCCTAAAAAATTCTTTTTTCAAAGATCAGGAAAAGCATCTCTACCCTAGGCCTCGAGGGAGGTCTAGGGCCTTTTAAAGGAAAAAGTTGTCACCCCTAGAACCATTTAAGAATAATTTGGTATAATAAATTGTAATAAAAGAGAGATATTTTATATAATGAAAATATATCACAACAAGATCATTCACCTCTAGAGAGTCGTGTTTTTAAGTTTAAAGATCCATCTAAAAAGTTCTACTGTCCTTTATGTAGTAGTGAACGGGCATTAGTTGGAGCTTCTAAGCTTACAGTGAAAAATTTTTTTCAAATTGGAATCATTACTTTTATTCTCTCAGCACTGACTTATCGCTACTTAGATTATATGACTTTGGAGCGAACCATAGGATTTATGTCATTTATTTTCTTTTTTATTACTTGGGCAATTTTTGAATTAGTTGTGCGTTCAAATTTTCAAAAACAAATTCCATGTCCATATTGTGGATTTAATGCGTCATGGTATAAAAGGGATGTGAAAGTTGCACGAGCTTTAGTTCAAGAATTTTGGGATGAAAAACAAATTGAAAAGGACAGTAAGCAGCCCCATGAAGCAGTAGAAGATGATAATAGTTTCTAAAAAATAGTTAATTTATAAATAAAAATTCCCAAAATTTATACGCCATTTAAATCATGATAGTAAATTCATATAGTTAGTTGCATTTGAGTGGATAGGGCTTCTTGAATGGAGAAAACCATACTATTTTAGTAAGAAATTTCTTCAAAAATAGTGAAGAAAAGAATACTGTAACCGTTCAAATTTGTAAGGAGAAAAAAATGAGTTTAAATAAGGTAATGATTATTGGAAGATTAGGTCAGGAACCAGAATTAAAATATACGCCTTCTGGAGCCCCTGTATGTAATTTTTCAATGGCAACAACAGAGTCATGGTCTGATAAGAGTGGACAAAAACAAGAGAAGACAGAGTGGCATAGAATTGTTGTTTGGGGAAAATTAGCAGAGATTTGTAATCAATATTTATCGAAAGGTAGACAAGCCTATGTAGAAGGTCGTCTTCAGACGAGATCATGGGAAGGACAGGATGGCAATAAGCGATATACGACTGAAGTTAATGCTAGCAATGTTCAGTTTATAGGGGATAAGGCCCAAGCGACTCAATCATCAAATCCTGAGCCGACTCAAGCAGCTTCTAAGGAAGAAGAGTATAATATTTCCACTGATACAAATTTTACAGCAGATGACATTCCGTTTTAGGTTAAAATTAATTTAGTGAGATAATTATTATTTATAATTATCTCACTAAAATAGTCAGATAAAGTTTCAATTTTAGATATTTCTTTAAATTAATGTTAGATAAATTCCGAATGATTTTTATAGGTAGGAAGTATGGGATTTACTGATATAAAAAGTTTCTTTTCAGTTGGAATTGATTTTGTGGTTATTGGAGATCCAATTCCATACGATCTTTATGTAAACTCATCAAGTCATAATATAAATGATCGTTTCATTAGAATTTTTCCAGAGCAGGGAATATTAACAGACTCGGATATCAAACGTTTTAAGAAAAAGTATCATCAACTGTATATTATGGAAGGCCAAAGAAATGAGTATCTAAAAAGCTTAGTGAAATCATCTGATGTTTCTGATACTAAAAAAGGTGAGGTAATTAGAGATTCTGCAATTAGTTATTTGACTAAAATTTTTGATGAGAAGAAAGAGTTTAATACTGATTTTTTAGAGCAGGCCATTGATGGATGCCGTGAGACAGTTGAGTCTATGGTGGAAGTAGTACAAAATTATAGTATTAGTCAAATTCAAGAAATGATTGCAAGTTTAAGTTTTCACGATTTTTATACTTATGATCATTCAATTAATGTATCAATGTATTGTATTGCAATTTTAAAGGCAGATAATCCTAAGACGTCAAAAGATGATATGCGCCTGATTGGCCTTGCTGGATTGTTGCATGATCTTGGTAAATTAAAAATACCAACTCATATTTTAAACAATCCGGGAAAACTTAGTGACGAAGAGTTTGCACTTATTAAAGAGCATCCAGATAATGGAAAAAAACTATTATTAGAGAAGGATTTTGAAAGCGATGAAGTTGATTTTGAGGTTATTGCAAGACTTGTAAATGAACATCATGAAAATTTTGATGGGACAGGTTATCCAAATGGTTTGAAAGGTGAGGCTATTCACTATTATGCTCGTATATGTGCTATTGCTGACGTTTATGATGCAGTTACTACCAAGAGATCATATCAAGATGTTCTGGGAACAGATGAAGCAATAAATGTACTATCTCAGTATTCTGGAAAGCGTTTTGATCCTGTGATTTTTGATAACTTTGTTAAAAGTTTAAATAAAATTGTTCAAAAAAGATATATCACAAAAGAGTTACCAGTTGATTTTGATCCTAGCTCTCCACATGAAAAATTGCCTTTAATGAAAGTAAAAGCAAGAGTATTAGATAAAGATATTTCTAAAAAAGATAAAGCTGATTTTGGAAAGGTTCAAGTGCAGACAGGCAAGGGTTCAAAAACAAAAGATTAATTATATTATTTTTTTTCCAGAGTCTTAAATGCCATGGCATAAATTGTAATCTGTTTTATCATAGATGCAAGTCCATTGGATCTGGTTGCAGAGAGATGTTTTGTTAGTTCTAGTTCCGTTATAAAGTCTGGATTTATTTTCAGTATCTCTGATGGTGTGTTTGGAGAATAAATTTCAAGTAAAATTGCAGCAATTCCTTTAGTAATAGATGCATCACTATCTGCTTTAAAAATAATTATTCCATCTTTAAATGTCGGATGAAGCCAAACTTTAGATTGGCAGCCTGTGATTAGGTAGTCATCTGTTTTATGAGCTCCATCCATTGAAGGTAGTTCTTTTCCTTTGGAGATAATATATTTGTATTTCTCTTCCCAGTTTGAAAAATAATTAAAATTATTTTTAAGTTCATTAATTCGCTCTATACTATTCATAAAAGATCCTTAGCTTTTTTTATGCCAACAATTAATTTATCAATTTCTTCAAAAGTATTATACATGCCAAAAGATACTCTTACTGTTGCTGCAATATTAAAATAATTCATAATTGGTTGGGTGCAATGGTGTCCAGTACGAACAGCAATGCCTTGCATATCAAGAATATTTCCAATGTCATATGCATGTAGGTCTTTTATAATAAAAGATATAACAGGAGCTTTAATATCAGAAGTTCCGATTATGGTCAGGTCTTTTACTTTTTGCAGTTTTTCAGTTGCATATCGGAGAAGTTCATTTTCAATTGCAAATATATTTTTCATTCCAATCTGTTCAATAAACTCGATTGATTTTTTAAAGGCAATAACTCCAGAGATATTAGGGGTTCCTGCTTCAAATTTATAGGGAAGATCATTATATGTGCTTTTATTTATTGTTACATCCTTAATCATATCACCTCCCCCTTGATAAGGAGGCATCTCATTTAAAAGTTCCTTTTTTCCATAAAGAACACCAACTCCTTCAGGGCCATACATTTTATGGGCCGAAAAGACTAGAAAATCGCAATCTAGTGACTGAACGTCTATTTTAGTATGGGCAACTGCTTGAGCAGCATCGATTAAAACTTTTATGCCTTTTTTATGGGCAATGCTGATAATTTTCTTAATATCATTTGTAGTACCAAGGGTATTTGATGAGTAAGTAATTGAGATTAGTTTTGTTTTTTTTGTAATTAATTTATTTAAACTGGATAATTCAAGCTCTCCTGATTTTGTTATTGAAATTGCTTTTATAATAATTTCTTTATGTTTTGAAACTATTTGCCATGGTAAAATATTAGAGTGGTGTTCCATTTTTGAAATGATGATTTCATCATCTTTATTTAAAAAGGCATCACAAAAACTATTTGCAACAAGATTGATTGATTCTGTTGTTCCTTTTGTAAAAATAATTTCATCTGTGTTATCAGCATTAATAAAATGTTTTACGGTACTTCTCGTTTCTTCATATGACTTAGTTCCCTGTTCACTTAAAAAATGTACACCGCGGTGGATATTGGCAATGTTTTTAGTGTAATGATTAGTAATTGCATTAATAACAGGCCATGGCTTTAAAGTTGTAGCAGCATTATCAAAATATACAAGTTTATTACCGTTTATCTCTTGATCTAGTGCAGGAAACAAGCTTCTTATACTTTGAATTTCAGCTAATAATTCTTTCATAATGTCCTTAAATATAATTCAATCTACCAAATGCGCATCTTCCTGTGTCAGCGATATCCTTTTCGGGAAAAATATTTAAAATTTCAGCAAGAAGGTTATTTGCTTCAATTCTTATTGGAGGAGACGAGATTTGATCAACAATATCTCTGCTAAAAGCATAAAAGATAAGTTTTTTTGCTTTTTCATCACTCAATCCTCTACTTTGAAGATAAAAAATTTGCTCAGTATCAACTTCGCTTGTAGCGAACCCGTGTTCTGCCTTTACGTCATCGTTGTAGATTTCTAAAAGAGGGCGACTGTTAACAGTAGACTTCTTATCTAAAATTAAATTTTTATTTAGTTGTTTTGCATTTGATTTAGATGCATTTTGTTCAATAAATATTTTACCTGTAAAAACTGTTTTTGATTCTTGGTCGAGCACCCCTTTAAATAGTTGTTCACTAGTAGTAGAACCTTTGTTGTGGTTAATAGTAATACAGTTATCTACATGAGATTTGTTTTTAGTTAGAGACAGTCCCTTGGAAACACTTGTTGCAAATTTATCATTAAGGTTGATTTTATAATTATTTCTTATAAGTTTTCCTTGAAAATCTAAAATAAAAGGATTGAATGTAGAATTTTCAGATACTTCAGAGTTTAAATATGAAATTTGTTTTGCTGACTTCGAGTGTTTTTTTAAATTTATATATTCAACATGGGAATTTCCTAAAACATTGAAGTTTGTAGATGAGTTTATAAAATAGTTTGCTTCTTGCTTATCGATATAAATGTGTTGTTCATAAAAAGTTAATGATGATTTTCTACAAACTTTAATTTGCAATCTTGGATTAATAAAGTGTTGATCGCTTTTCTTTGTATATAAGTTTAAAATTACAATTGGGTTTTTTAAGATAGTTTCAAAATTAACATTTATTTTAATAAGATTATGCATTGAGACCATATTTATCTGATCAAAAAAATCAGCGTTGTCATATGAGAGATCGGATGAGTCAAGTTTACTGTTATGCTCTTCAGGCTTGATTACTTTAATGTCAATACTGGTAGGGACTTTTGTATAAAGTGATTTATAATTTCCATCTACAAAAATAATACGATAAGGATAAGTATCAACATATTTTGATATAGAATCGATATATAAATTATCTGTTTTTTTTGTTAGGCTAAAATCATCAGTTAAAAAGTTAGAGATATTTGTATATTTCCAATCTTCCATTTTTTTTGTGGGGAAATTATTAATATCTACTGATTTAAAAAAAGAGCTCATATAATTTAATGTAGGACCTCTTTTTTTAAAACTATTATGATAATCGTTTATATTTTTAAATAATTTAATTGCTGTTTGATTTTGTTTCATTACTATCTCACTGTTGAATAATCCATTCATAACCTTTCTCTTCAAGTTCTTGTGCTAGCTCATTGCCACCAGATTTAATTATTTTTCCATCATACAAAACATGAACAAAATCAGGCTTAATATAATCAAGAAGTCTTTGATAGTGGGTCACAAGTACAATTGCATTATTGTTGTTGGATAATTTATTTACACCATTCGCAACAACCTTAAGGGCGTCAATATCAAGTCCTGAGTCAGTTTCATCAAGGAAAGCTAGGTAGGGTTCAAGAACGGCCATTTGTAGTATTTCGTTTTTTTTCTTTTCTCCACCAGAAAAACCAACATTAACTGCTCTATTGAGAAAATCTGGATTCATATTTAAAGTGTTTAGTTTTTCTTTCGCAAAAACAATAAAGTCTTCTTTATTCCATAATTTCTTTTTTTGAAATCTTGCTACTTCATTATATGACTCATGCAAAAATCCTAAATTTGTTACTCCTGGAATTTCCACTGGGTATTGCATTCCAATAAAAATTCCTCGTTGGGCTCTTTCATGAACTTCGAGTTCTGTTAGTTTTTCAATATTACCTTTATAAGTATAATTTATTTCACCTTGGGTAATTTCATATGAGGGATGTCCTGCGATGGCCTTGGCAAGAGTGCTTTTTCCTGAACCATTAGGTCCCATTATGGCGTGTATTTCACCCGGCTTGATCGAGAGGTTGATCCCTTTTAAGATCTGATTATCTTCTGTTTTTACATGTAGATCTTTAATTTCTAACATTATTGTCTCCTTTTATCCGACACTATTTTCTAATTTCATTTCTATTAATTTAACCGCTTCAATTGAAAACTCTAGAGGAAGCTCTTTAAATACTTCTTTACAGAAACCATTTACAATCATTGAAATTGTTTTTTCAGGATCTAAACCTCTTGATTGAAGATAAAAAAGTTGTTCTTCACTTATTTTTGAGGTGGAAGCTTCATGTTCTACTGTTGCACTGTTATTTCTTATTTCCATATCTGGGAATGTATGGGCACTGGACTTGTCTCCAACTAACATTGAATCACATTGAGAGTAGTTTTTTGCCCCTTTCGCAGAAGGCATAATTTTTACAAGTCCTCTGTAGGCATTTGATGATTCATCAGCAGAGATCCCTTTGGATATAATAGTACTTTTACTATTTTTTCCAATATGGATCATTTTTGTACCAGTGTCAGCTTGCATCTTATTATTTGTTAGTGCTACTGAGTAGAAATAACCTTCAGAGTTATCTCCAGTTAAAATACAACTTGGGTATTTCCAGGTAATGGCCGAACCGGCCTCAACTTGTGTCCATGATATTTTAGAATTAACGCCCTTGCAGTTTCCTCTTTTGGTTACAAAATTATAGATACCACCTTTTCCTTCCTCATTGCCTGCATACCAATTTTGTACAGTGGAGTATTTTATTTCTGCATTGTCCATTGCAATAAGCTCAACGACTGCCGCGTGAAGCTGGTTTTCATCTCTTTGAGGAGCAGTGCAACCTTCAAGATAGTTAACATAACTTCCATCTTCTACAATAATTAGTGTCCTTTCAAATTGACCACTGTTTTCAGCATTTATTCTAAAATAAGTAGAAAGATCAATGGGGCATTTGGTATTTTTAGGAATATATACAAATGATCCATCACTAAATACTGCAGAATTCAGCGCCGAATAAAAATTATCAGTTGATGGAACAACTGAACCAATATATTTTTTTACAAGATCAGGATGATTTTTTACTGCTTCTGAAATTGAACAAAAGATTATTCCTTCCTTTTCTAAGGCTTTTTGGTGAGTGTTTGCAACTGAAACACTATCAAAAACAGCATCGACAGCAACTCCTGAAAGTCTATCTTGTTCTTCAAGGGGAATTCCTAATCTATCAAAGGTTTTTTTTAGTTCAGGATCAACTTCACTGTTTGTTTTTTGATCGATTGATTTTGGAGCAGAGTAGTAAAAAATATCATTAAAATCAATTGGAGGAACGTTTAGCTTTGCCCAATCGGGAGGAGACATTTTTTTCCAATGATTAAATGCCCTTAATCTAAAATCTAGCATCCACTGTGGTTCATTTTTTATTTTAGAAATTTGTTTTACTATGGATTCATTAATTCCTTTTGGAAAATTAACCCTTTCTATGTCAGTGTAAAAACCATGCTTATAATGGCTATTTACTAGGTCTTGAGTTTTCATAAACGTTGGCCTTTGCTTGAAAAAAATCATCACTGATCTGCTCATTAATGATTTGCTTAATTGATAAATGGGATAAAAATTTGTTTATGGTTGAATTTATTAGATTCATTGGAGTTTTAATTGTACATATTTCTGTAAGCTCACATGGTTTATTGGCCTTAATGCAAATTTGTTCAAAGTTTTGGTTGGTTATTATTTTATATAGTTCTAAAAAGCTTAACTTTTTTAGGTCAATGGCAAGAGTGTAGCCACCATTTACACCTTGAATTGAATGAACAATGTTTTTGTGGTTCATTGCCTGCATAACTTTTGAGGCAGTATCAAAAGGTATGCCATACAGGTCAGAAATTTCTCTTGTACTTATAAAAGTACTATCTGTTTTTGAGTCCATAAATTTTAATATTATTAAAGCGTATTCCACTTTTTTGTTGATTTTAAACATTAATTTTCCAAATAGGTTAAAATTAGTCTTATTTAGGTTTTACTTTAGCATAGGATATGGGTCAAAAAAAGTCTTATTTTGTGTAAATAGAATAATTCTTTAATTACAACAACTTAGACTGGGCGGTACTGAAGGTAGTTAAATATTTAGCTCATTTTTAACTTCAATGAATTTTTCAATAGCAAAAAGTATATTTTCTTTGGTGTGGCCTGCTGAGATTTGAACTCTGATTCTTGCTTTTTCTTTTGGCACTACTGGATAGAAAAAACCTACGACATAGATTCCTTTTTCAAGAAGCTTAGCTGACATTTTTTGTGCAAGTTTTGCGTCTCCAAGCATTACCGCCACAATAGGGTGTTCCCCTTTTAAAATATTAAATCCGGCCTTAGTCATTTCATCTCTAAAAATTTTAGTATTAGTTTTTAAATTATCTCTGAGTTCTCCTGAGGTTGTTAGAAGATCAATGGCCTCGATTGATGCTGAAACGATACTCGGGGCAACTGTATTAGAAAAAAGGTAGGGTCTTGATCTTTGTCTTAAAAGTTCAACTATCTCTTTTTTTGCAGATGTATATCCACCACTTGCTCCACCAAGGGCCTTTCCTAAGGTTCCAGTGATAATATCAACTCTTTCCATTACTCCACAATATTCATGAGTTCCTCGACCGCCATCCCCCATAAAACCTACTGCATGAGAATCATCGACCATAACCATTGCATCATGTTTTTCTGCAAGATCACAGATTCCTTTTAAGTTTGCAATATAACCATCCATGGAGAAAACTCCATCTGTGGCAATTAGTTTAAATCGTGCATCCTTAGCTTCTATAAGTCTTGCTTCAAGGTCTTCCATATTACTATTTTTATAACGAAATCGTTTTGCCTTAGATAGGCGAACTCCATCTATTATACTGGCATGATTTAGCTCATCACTAATAATTGCATCTTCAGGGCCTAGAAGGGTTTCAAAAAGTCCACCGTTAGCATCAAAGCACGAGGTATATAAGATGGTATCTTCCATTCCTAAAAAATTTGATATTTTACTTTCTAGAGTTTTATGAATTTCTTGTGTGCCGCAAATAAATCTAACAGAAGACATTCCATATCCCCATCCATCATAACTTTTTTTAGCAGCTTCAATTAATCTCGGGTGAGCTGAAAGTCCAAGATAGTTGTTTGCACAAAAATTCAGAACACTTTCACCAGTTGAGACTTTGATATTTGCTGATTGAGGAGAGATTATAATTCTTTCGTTTTTATAAAGGCCACTCTCTTTAATAGAGTTTATTTCATTTGTGAGGTGCTCTTTAATTTTAAAATACATAATTTTTTCCTATTCCCAATTTAAGACAATCTTACCTGAATTTCCTGATCTCATTAGTTCAAAGCCTTCTTTGAAATCATTAAAGTTAAATCGATGTGTAATTACAGGGGTAATATCAAGTCCTGTTTGAATCATGGAAGTCATTTTATACCATGTTTCAAACATTTCTCTTCCGTAAATCCCCTTAAGAACAAGCCCATTAAAGACTACAGTATTCCAATTAATTTGTGTTTCATCAGGAAGAATTCCAAGCATTGCAATTTTTCCTCCATGAACCATATTTTCCACCATAGAGTTAAATGCAGTAGGCGATCCTGACATTTCAAGGCCAACATCAAATCCTTCATGCATATTAAGATTTTTCATTGTCTCTTTGATTGTTGATTCATTAATATTTAAGGCAACTGACGCTCCCATCTTTTTGGCAAGGTCCAGTCGATAGGTGTTAATATCAGTAACTACAATATGACGAGCACCTGCATGCTTTGCTATGGCCGTGGCCATAATTCCAATTGGCCCAGCTCCAGTGATTAAAATGTCTTCACCAAGTAGGTCAAATGATAATGCAGTATGAACTGCATTTCCCAGTGGATCAAAACAGGAGATAACATCTTCATTAATTTGTGGATCACATCCCCAAACGTTACTGGCCGGAATGCATAGATACTCGGCAAAGGCCCCGGTGCGATTTACTCCAACTCCACTGGTATTTGGACAGAGATGTCTTCTACCTGCTAAACAATTTCTACATTGCCCACAAACAATATGTCCTTCTCCACTGACAAGATCGCCAGGTTTAAATGCTTGTACGTTAGAGCCTACTTTTTCTACGACTCCAACATACTCATGGCCAATAACCATTGGAGTTTTAATGGTTTTTTGTGCCCATTGATCCCAGTTATATATATGAACGTCAGTTCCACATATGGAAGTTTTTTTTATTTTAATTAAAACATCATTTATATTGGGAGTAGGAACTTCTACTTCTCCGGCCCATAGACCAACCTCAGGACGCTTCTTTATAAGGGCCTTCATCTTTGCCATATAAGATCCTTTAGAATGTATTAAGCTTGCGCTTTATTTTTTAGAAGCCTTTTTTGCGTCTTTAGGCGCATCTTTAACTTCTTTGGTTGCAGTGTTTGTAGGTTTAACACTATCTTTTTTGGCAGCATCACTTAGTGGTCTTGTGATTGGAGTTTCTGAATCTAAAATAGATTTGTTATTATTTGAGCTTTGCATTTTTGCAAGGGCTACAGAATTGACAAGAAAAATTACAAATAAAACAGTTGTTATTTTACTTAAAATATTTCCTTGCTGAGATGAAGTAAAAACAGAATCAGATGCACCACCAGATATAAGTCCAGCTTCGGCCCCTTTTCCAAATTGTAAAAGAACCATTAAAATAAGTAGAATTGAAATTACTGCTTGAAATATCATCATTGAAGAAATCATTTTTTTACCTTTTTAAATTGTAAGTGGTGAAGTTTTAACGAATAAGTATTAATTTGGCAAGTAAATCTAAATTTTCCTACCAAATTAACATAGTATAACTACTTAAAATGATTAAATTAAGCAACATTTCCTGCTTCAACAAGTGCTAGAAAATCTTGTGGTTTAAGGCTAGCTCCTCCAACAAGTGCACCGTCGATATCATTTTGTGATAAAAGTTCTTTAACATTTGATGGTTTGACGCTTCCACCATATAAAATTTCAGTTTTTTCAGAATCAAACCCAACTTCAGTTGAAAGAATTTTTCTAATATAATTATGAACTTCCTGCGCTTGTTCTGGAGAGGCTGTTTTTCCAGTTCCAATTGCCCACACAGGTTCGTAGGCAACAATAATATTAGAGTGTAAGTCTTTATTGATACCCTTTAGTCCTAATTCTATCTGTTTTTTTACAACATTCTCAGTATTACCAGATTCTCTCTCTTCTAAAGTTTCGCCAACACAAAAAATTACTTTAAGATTATTATCAAGTGCAAGCTTTGCTTTGGTGTTTAAAATTTCATCATTTTCTTTGAAAAATGCTCGTCTTTCAGAGTGACCTACAAGCGTAAAATGTATTCCTAAATCTTTCAGAGAGCTTGGAGAGATATCACCAGTAAAGGCTCCACTAGATTGATGGGAACAATTTTGAGAGCCGACTTTAATTTTACTTTTATTTTCAGAAAGCCTTAACAGTTTGCCAAGATGAATAGATTGTGGGGCAAGCCATGCTTCACAATTATTATAGTCAGCAATTTTTTCATCTATGCTTTGAAAAAAAGAGTTAATTTCACTAAGGTTCTGATTCATTTTCCAATTTCCAACGATATGAATTTTTCTGCTCATTTTTATGATTCCTTTGAAAAAATTATTTTATACCAAATTTTAGGGCCTGAATTCCAGGCAGAGTTCCGTTTTCAATATATTCAAGTGAGGCTCCGCCTCCAGTTGAAACATGAGACATTTTTTCAGCTAATCCCGATTTATTAACAGCACTAACTGAGTCTCCGCCACCAACAATAGTAAATCCATCGGTTTCAGAAAGTATCTTTGCTACTTCCATTGATCCTTTTGCAAATTCACTGCTTTCAAAATATCCCATGGGCCCGTTCCATAAAATAGTTTTTGCGTCTCTAAGAGAATTTTTAAAAATTTCAAGAGTCGCAGGTCCAATGTCTAGTGCCATTTTCCCATCAGGAATATTAATGCTATCAATAATTTCTCCCTTAGATTCTGGATTATCTGCAACAATATGATCAATTGGAAGAATAATTTTTGAACTAGAAGAAGATTTTAATATTTTCTTAGCAAGGATAATATCGTCATCGGAACAAAGTGAGCTTCCAATTTCATGGCCCTTTGCCTTTAAAAATGGATAGGCCATTGCTCCACCAACAAAAAGCTTATCAACAATAATTACAAGTTTTTCTAAGATTTTAATTTTATCAGCAACTTTTACACCACCCATTATTGCAACAAATGGTTTTTTAGGATGTTCGGTTACTTTAGATAAGGCTTCAATTTCTTTTTTTAGAAGAAATCCTCCAACTGCGCTCCCTTTAAAAAAGGCATTGATTTCATATGTTGAGGCATGCTTTCTATGGGCTGTCCCGAATGCATCATTAACATATATATCGCCGTAACTTGAAAGAGTATTAGCAAAATCTCGATCATTGTCAGTCTCTTCCGAATGAAACCTTAAATTTTCAAGTAAAACAATTTTTGGTTCGCTTAAGTTTAAAAGGGTTTTTATTGCAGCATCTGTACAAGACTCGGTTAATGTAACGTCAATACCTAGTTTTTCAGCAAGATAGTTTGCAACAGGTTCAAGAGAAAAGTCTTTATTTACTTTCCCTTTAGGTCGGCCTAGATGACTCATTAAAACTAGTTTGCTTGCTCCGTTATCTAAAATATATTTAATAGTTTCGAGAGCACGATCAACTCTTGTAGTATCAGTAATTTTTTTTGAACCATCTTTGGCAAGAGGAACGTTGAAATCAAAGCGGGCAATTACTTTTTTGCCCGCAAGATCAATTTCATCAATGAATTTTACTGCCATTATAATTTCTCCGCCATTAAACTAGCTAGATCCAATACTCTGTTAGAAAAACCATTTTCATTATCGTACCAAGAAACAACTTTTATTTTTGTTCCCATTGAATTTGTAAGAAGTGAATCAAATACAGAAGAGTAACGAGAAGACATAAAATCAGTACTAACAAGAGGTTCATCAGTAAATCCTAAAATTCCTCTTAGTTCACCTTCAGAAGCTTCTCTCATTGCCGCGTTGATCTCTTCTTTTGTAGCTGGTTTTTTTAGATCAGCAGTAAGGTCAACAAGTGAAACATTTGGAGTTGGAACTCTAATTGCGTATCCATCCATTTTTCCTTTAAGTTCAGGAATTACAAGTCCAACTGCTTTCGCTGCACCTGTTGTTGTTGGAACCATTGAAAGAGCAGCTGATCTTGATCTTCTTGGGTCTGAGTGAAGTCCGTCTAAAAGATTTTGATCAGAAGTATATGCATGAATAGTAGTCATATATCCATTTTCGATTCCCCATGTATCATTTAGAACTTTACAAATTGGTGCCAGACAGTTTGTTGTACAGCTTGCATT
>DAOVTR010000301.1 GCA_030633015.1 Bdellovibrionales bacterium | reverse complement strand
TTTTTTCACCTCTGTTATGAGATATAAAAGCCTTGCAGCTAATATTTTTATCAACTGTTAACTCCCACATGGGTTGATTCGTTCCAAGTTTTTCTTGTGAAGAAAAAAGATATCTTTGAGGAGAAGAGGGAATAATATTTTTAATATTAGAGAATGTTATTAAGTAACTGTCATAATACTGAAATTGTGGAGTCATACAAAGGGTCATGCTATCATTCCACCCACCAACAAACAGAATTTCACCAGGTCTAATAACTCCTTCATAACTAGTCAGCTGCATGGCCCATGGTTTTTTTTCATCAAAAATCATCTCACTGACTGTTGATATTTTAAACTGCCCTCCAAGATTTAAAAAATAATTCTTCAAATCATTTATTAAAAGCTCATGATTAATATCATAAAGTGGTGAAAGCATTGATAAAAAAAGATGAAAAACTTCTTCCTGTGACATTTTTAGACCCAATTTATTTTGATAGTAACCACGTGCCATATAAAATAGTGTTTTATGTTCCCAATATTTTTCAAGTTGCTGGTTTAAATTACCTTTATTATTAAAAAACCTTAAACATCCTTCAAACAAATCTTTAATAATTTTAGGACAAATTGTCAGAAGCTGATTTAATTTAAAGCCATCTTCCATAGTCATTTTAGACGTAGCTTTTAGAAATTGATTAAATCTAAAATCAAATTCTTCACTAAGTTTATTATCTTGTAAAAGATTTAACAGATCAGTTCCATTATTATCTTGATTAAAAAATAAATTTGGAAATTTTCGTGCAAGCTCAACTAAATTACGATACGGAGATCTTCCAAGTCTAATCATAGTATTATCAATAACAAAAGTAATATGTCTTTCAGATAAATAGTTGGAAATTTCTTTTAGTGAATCAATATTCAATGTTCGACCTAACAGCTCTAACATATTCTTTTCAAAATCACTTATTGCTTCAATATATAATGATCCAAATTTCATTTTAATATCGTCTAAAACTATGCAACTTCTTTCATTTTTTATATTTTTTATTGCCATAATATATGACAATAAATTGTTACCAAGAATAACTGAATCAATTTTTTTATTAATCATTTTTATCTTTCAAAAACTTTATTTTAAAAAAATACTGCAAATGATATTCTTTTAATAAATTTAAAATATTTGCCCTCGTTGCTATAGTAGATTTTTGTCTAGTTAAAATATTATCATATAATAAATGTGTGTCGTACAGTACTGTTATATTGTCAGTATATAAATTATTAATAAAATCAAACTCTGTTGAACGATGAACTTTCGGTCCACAAAACAAGTTAGCTCCTGCACAAAATGGCTCTAGCAATGAATGCACAGACTTAGAAAATCCGCCTCCAACAAAGGCATGACCAATCAGACTATACAATTCTACTAATATACCTGGAATTGTTATTAAAATTATTCCTGAATTATTTTTCATTTTTTCATAAAGAGCTCTAAGCTCTACAAAACTTAAATTAGGACATATTTCATATATTGGAACAGTTAAATTGTTTTTCTTAGAAATATCATTAATTAATAATATAAAATCACTTATTTTATCCTTATTGAGCTGATGTGGAGCTATTGCAAATAAACACTTACCATTTAAAATATCTGATAATAGCTGAGCGTTGTCTAAACATTTAAATTCTTCATCCCAAGCACTACCAATAATTACTCTTTTTTCTATTGAAAACTCTGCAATATACTCCTTCATCTGTTGAAAAAAATCAAAACAATATAATGTTTTTTCTGCATTATTTAAACGATTAATTATTCTATTGACTCTAAAATCATAGGAATCAATCTTGCCCTTAAATCTCAAATTACTCCTGAAGAGGTCAACTTCACTACTGTCAGCAGTAATAATCAAGTCAAAATGATTAAATTGCATCATTAAATAATATTTTATAAAAATGTTATTTAAATTTTTATTTTTTAAAGTAGCAGAAACAAGCAAAAGTTTATTATGATTATTTTTCCATCCCATAAGTGAAGGAAAAAAATCATATCTACATAAAATTAATTTCTTAGCTGTTATCCATTTTTTAACATTTTGACCTTTATAATAATTTAAATAACAATGTGTTAAAATAGGCAGTCTAAAAATTCTCAAGTTAGGAAAATTACCAGCAAGACTCATTACTTTTTGTTCAACACTTTCAGATGAAAAAATTAGCTCAACATTTTTTTTATTATTTAAATAATCCTCTAAAATAAGGTAAATTTGTTCGAGTTCACCTTCACTAGCAATTTCGAAAGCAACATCAGCCTTAATTCCCTTTATATTGAATGACTTACAATATTTATCTGTTTTATTTTTTAACTCAAAATCAACTCGAAGTTTTATTCTCCTTGAAAACCATGGTAATAAGTGGCTAAAAATTGGTTGAAAAATCAGTTGTAAAAACTCAATAATGACAATAAATGAAGTATAAAGCACACTCATTTTATAATTAATCCCTCATGCTCTAACTATCCGTTATTACAATGTTAAAAAAACCGACAGCGAACCTTTTTACTCAAGTTTTACCACAAATACCCGACTAGTACAGTAAGGAATTTGACACCCATAAATTTTCGAATCACCTTAAGGCCGGTTTCCCCACCGGCCAATTTTATTCAACTTCAATTGATCCATATAATTTAATCAATGCTTCTGAAGCTTTTTTAAAATTACCACTATGAAACTTTTCCAACACCTGTTGTGCTAATCTATTTAAAACCTTTATATCGGTATTGACAGAAAGATCTTCGAAAAAAAGTTGCTCTACAAAATATGTGGCAATAATATAAATTGCTGTTAAAACTGTTACATTGCTATAATTTACACCATGAGGATATCCCTTTCCATTAGGCCTTTCATGATGTTCTCTAATAATATTCAAACTCTCCTGAGACACAAATTTTGAATCTTCTTCTATTTTTTGAGCAGTCACCAATGGATGATTTAAAATATGCTTAGGTAGAGCTTTTAAATCATTTCTAAATTCATAAATTATTTTAAAATCTTCAGCAGATAACAAAACATCACACAGCATTGCCCCCAATACCACTTTTTCTTTTATTTTATCTTTAGACCAAGAAAATTTATCAATTATTGCGCAAGCAAGATAGCTCGTTAAAGTTGCAATTAAATATTCATTACTACAGTTATTTTTGAATTCTTCATATTTTTCAAAAATATTAAACCTTTTAATGTTTTTAACTGTCTCAGTTGTTAATAATAAAGCAATTTTTTT
>DAOVTR010000266.1 GCA_030633015.1 Bdellovibrionales bacterium | reverse complement strand
GGATCGTACGCAGTAACTGCAAAATAATAGTGAGCACCAGAAGGAAGATTTTCCACGTTGAAGGTTAAATTATTTCCTGCATCTATGAAGTTAGTGTATGTATCCCCATTGCTATCTCTTGCTAATGTATCCCACCATACCTTATATCCTGTGACTGAGGCCGTTGGACTTGCATCCCATGATAAAATAACAGTATTAATCTCAAGGGTATCTGGAACTTCATTTACAATTTTATTTGCAGGTAACTTAAGAAAGACTCCACAAGAATTTAGTAGAAAGAATGAAACTAAAAAAAATGACAAACCTTTCATATTCAGTCCCCTGAAGTATAATTTCTCAGCACTGTAACACAGTGTGAAATAAAATTCTGGATATTGTAATTTTTTACCAATTAAAGAAGGTCTAAATATCTTCCCAAGAAAATTCAGGATCATATATGAAACGCCACAAGAATTGATGAGGAATATCTTCTTTAAAGACTCTCTCAGACACAAAGAATGTTTTCAAATATTCATTCATTTTCACGCGAGCATCAACATCTAGATTTATTGTTTTCATAACTTCACTACTTATAAAAGTAAGCTGCCATCCTTGTAAAAAACTCTGATATTTAACGGGCGTAAACTCCAAAAATGAACTTTCAAGTTCAAATAGATCAAGTTCCATTTCAAGATTAAAATTAACGTATAAAATTATTCTTAATCTCGGAGTCATAACATATACTCCTCCAAACTTATCACACTCGTCTGCTCCAATGGTTTTAAATGGTAAAACTTCTTGGCCTTTATAGCTAAACGTCGCAAGATTTTCTTCTCTACAATCATCTCCAAATAATGAAAAACTAAGACCAGTTATAATAATTACTAAAAATAATTTCATAATTCCTCCGTTGACTTCGCGTCAAACGTATCAAACAAAACTTACTGCGTCCATCAGACTAGAATAATTACACATTATTGCTAAGGCAATGGAACTACTGTTGAATAATATTATAGTTAACTACTTATAGTTGTAGAAATACTCGGAGAACTCAGATGAATGTTAAAAATTTAATTAAAAGCAATACGAAGTGCTGGCTTATGAAATCAGAACCCACGGTATATTCAATTGATGATCTTAAAAAAAATAGTACGACCCACTGGGAAGGCGTTCGAAATTATCAAGCTCGAAATTTTATGAAAAGCATGAACATAGGTGATCTTGTTTTTTTCTACCATTCAAACTCAAAACCTTCTGGAATTTCTGGAATTGCTCAAGTTTCAAAGATGTTCTATCCTGATCATACCAGTTGGGATAAAAAGTCTCGATACTTTGACCCTAAATCAACGAAAGAAGATCCAAGATGGTTTATGGTGGATATAAAATTTATTAAAAAATTAAATTCTATTATTTCTCTTGATGAACTCAAAAACAATCCCAATTTAAAAGAGATGAAAGTTGTTCAAAAAGGGAGCAGACTATCAGTCCAACCTGTCTCTAAAGACGAATTTTTAGAAGTAATTAAAGATGTCTGATAACTTACACTCTTTTTTTATTGTAGTTCCTTTAAACTTCGAAAAGGTTGCTTTAAAAGAATTAAAAGAGAAATGGAATGTTTTTTATTCTAACGAGTCTTTTCCTGAACATAAAGCAATTAGAGGAGGGATTGAATTAATAACCTCTTTAGAAATTGGTCTTAGCTTAAATTATATCTTAAAAATTCCTTCGAAAATACTTTTAAGATTAACAAGTTTTAAATGTCGAGATTTTCCAAAGCTTTATAATAAAATTTTAAAAATTAAGTGGGGTGATTATTTCATTGGTCAAAGACCACAACTAGCAATCACCTCTCATAAATCACTACTAATTAACACCTCAAAAGTAAAAAAAACAATTGAAGAGGCATTTGAAAAATATTATATTGGATCTCCTCCTAAAAAAAACAACTTAAAACTAATTAAAGATTTACCTCCAACCATATTAAATATTTTAATTGACAATGATCTTGTGACTTTAAGTTTAAACACCTCCGGAGAACTTCTTTATAAAAGAGGAATAAAAAAACTTATTAACGAAGCCCCCATTCGTGAAAACATTGCAAGTGGACTACTTCAATACTTAAAAGAAAAAATCAACTTTGAATATTCGTATCTGATTGATCCCATGTGTGGATCAGGTACTTTTCTGTTGGAAGATATTACGTATTTCGAACCTAATTATGATCGAGCTTACAGTTTTGAGCATTTTCCAATTTATAAAAAACTGGCCCCCTTTAAAATAAATGAAATTAACAATTCCAATACTACAACCTACTTAGGACTTGATAGTAATAAAACTACAATTAAAAATACTACAAAAACCTTAAGTCAATTCAAGCAGGTCCAACTTTCTTTACAAGACCTTTTTGACAAGACAACAAACCATATAAATCCAAGCATTCTTATTACAAATCCTCCCTATGGAAAAAGAATAACAATCAACGATCCTACTAATTTTTTTAATAATATTATAAGAAGCTCATTTGATAAGTTTGATCCCAAAATTGCTGGATTTATTATCCCTGACGAACAACCATTTTATCTGAATAGAGATTTTAAAGTTATAGATAAAATAAGTTTTTCTAACGGTGGAACAAAAGTCACTTTTTATATTTTAAAGAGAAAAACTAGATAATTCTTATTCCTTCTTTTTCGATATCAATTTTTCTTGCTTTATATAAAACACCAATGGCCTTTTTAAAATTCTGCTTACTTATTTTAAACTTTGCTTTAATTTCATCGGGAGAACTTTTATCATTCAAAGCAATAAAACCACCATCTTTTTGAAGTGTCTGAAAAATCAGTTCACTACTATCAGTAATATTTTTCAGGCCTGAAGGTTTTATTGAAACATCAACTAGTTTATCTGGCCTGATTTTATTAACATATCCTTTCATTGAACAACCTAAAATTATATTTTCAAAAATTTCATTGTTATAGATCATACCTTTATAGATATTATCAATAATAACACTGTAGCCTATTTCTCCCTTGGAATAAGGTACAATTGAAACTTCTTGATTTTTTATAAGGGAAATATTTTCTGATTCAAAAAACTGCCCAAGTTTAGATGTTCCAAAAAGCCTACTGTCATCATCTAAGCAAACTCTTACCATGTAAAATTCATTGGTTTTCATTTTAATTTTCTGTTCATTTCCTGGAACTAAAAGATGTTTTTCGATACCTAAATCTAAAAATGCCCCAAAATCCGTTGTATCTAATACCTTTAGATATGCAAACTCTCCAGCTTCTGCCTTCGGTCGGTTGGTTGTTGCAACCGTCGAATCAATAGATTGGTGGTATACAAAAACCTCAACCTCGTCCCCTATTTTTAAATTTTTTTTTGCCAAAGGCCTTGGCAAAAAAACACTCTGCTTATCTGGACAAACTAAATAATAACCTATCTTTTCATCCGTCTCTACTATAAGTCTGTTTAGCTTTCCTATATTTATCATAACTGTTCGTCAGATGAATTTATCATTCCACAAGTCATGGACAAAATAAATGTTTGATCTCTTTCAAATAGTAAAAATAAAATCAATAGTGTTTTCATATACACCTCTCCTATTAACGC
>DAOVTR010000049.1 GCA_030633015.1 Bdellovibrionales bacterium | reverse complement strand
GAATGATTCTGAGAAAGTCAAAGAATTTGATAATTTAGGGACTGATCCACTTTTAGCATTTCAAGATTTTATTGGCTCAGATTATAATCAAATTATGAGTGTCAATAAAAGAGAAGTTGGAAGATCTTTCTATCACTTAGCTAAGCTTCATTATGATAAAGCTGATTTGGTTCAGGCAGAAGAAAATTTCTTAAAAGCTCTTGAATGTGCAGATCGACCTCGAGATAATTTTGCTATATTTAAAACATTAGGTTTTTTAATTCGTATAGCTTCAGAAAAATTAGAAACTGAAAAAGCAGCTAAATATATAAATAACGCTAAAGACTTGCTTGATGAATTTGATTCGACCTTAGGAAGCTTAAATGCTGAATATTTTTATAATAGCGGCATTGTTAATACCTATGATGGTAAATTTCTAGATGCTGTAGAAAGTTATTTAATTTCTTATAGAAAGGCTAAGGAAGAAAATGAACCTGAGCTTCTTTCTAAATGTTTGTTAGCATTAGCAACAAATAGTTATAATATGCATAAATTTGATGAAACGATAGATTATTTAAATCAGTTATCACAATTGCTCAAAATTATTGATAAATCATACTTATGTGGGGCAATGTACAATCTTTATGGGAAAACACTTTTAAAGCTAGGACAATTTGACAGGTCGATTTATTTTTTTGAAAGGGCAAATAAACATTTGCAGTTAAAAAAATGTTGGAACTTATATGGTTATATTTTACTTTGGAAGGGTAATGTTCATAAAACAAAAGGAGAGTTTGATAGGGCCCTTGTTCTTTATCGATTAGCTCTTGAGTCAATTGACCGTTTGAATTTTAAAAGATTGACTGGACTTTTACAGCATGAAATAGACGATGTTAATGATTCTAACGTTGATCTTTATTTAGATCGAACCAATAGAAAACTTAGAGAAAAAAACCTTGGACTAATCGACTTTAAGCATAGATTTGTACTGCTTGAAATTTTATTTTTACTTGCTAAGAATACGGGTAAACATTTTGATAAAGAAGAATTAGCAAGAATTATATGGAAGGATGAATATAATCCATTAATTCATGATAAGTTAATTTATACAAGTGTTAGCAGACTCAGAAAATTAATAGAGCCAAATCTTGGGAAGAAAGATCGTAGGAAGTATATTTTGCGTGGGAAAGATGGATATACTTTTAATCCTGATGCAAAAATTAGATTTCATGCTGAACAAAAGTGTGAAGTTTCTAATAGTATAGCAAATGTTGAAATAAGTTCCCCTGTTTAGTAGTAATTTCATGAAAGTTAAAATTTTTGTTTTTCTATTTACTATTTTATATCTAATAAATTCTTATGGTGACTCAAAGAAAATTATTTTCTCGGATAAGGCCATATTCAAAATTGATAATATTGTTTTATTTAAGAGTGATTTACGTAAGTTCGTGAAAGCAGTATATCTTTTGGACTGCCTTTATCCTGATTCTTGGATTTTAAAAGGAATTAATCTTGATACAAGTGAAATCAAAATTTTTTTAAAAATAAAAAAGAACACCAAGAAAGATATAAAATTTCAAAATAATTTTTATAATAAAATACTTAAGTTTTTCATTTTAAAACAATATATTTACGATAATAAATTAATATTTAAAATTAAAAAAAATGATTTGAAACAAATTAAAAAATGTGAGGGATATAATAAACTACGATTGAAAAATGCTACCTATTATGATCAAGTTTTTTCAGTGGAATATTTTTTAAGAAAGAGATATTCCAAAAGTGATGTAGAAGATGTAGTAAAAGAGTTAATAGACACATTATATAGAAGTACAAAGCATGATAAGTACTTTTAATGGTGCTTGTTACGAAATCATTGATTCTCTGACAATTAAAAAAAAAATTAAAGATTTGCACCAATTACAACAATTAGATCAACTGTTTTTTCCAATGCCCTGGAGCTCAGCAAGTTGGGAAGATTTTGTTTCTCATGATGAGTACTTAATAATAATGGCCAAGGACAGTGAAACCCAAGAATTAATAGGATTTAGTTTATATAAACTTAATACTTATGAAGATTTAGCGCATATGGTTAAGTTTGTTTTGCATCCAACCTTTAGAAAGTTGGGTCATGGGAGACAAATGTTAATTCTTAGTATTGATTATCTATTTGATAGTTGCATTGAAAAAATTTATCTAGAAGTTAATACTAGTAATAATCGCACTATCAAGATATATGTAGAGTGTGGCTTTAAAAAAATGCACGAATCTAAGCAATTTTATAGCAATGGAGATGATGCTTATGTAATGATGTTAGAAAAGCAAGGGTGTGATGCGTCAGGGCCCCCTAATAATATAAACAATTAGCTTAACTAAGTTTGCAATTGCGTTAAAAGCTTGCTAAATCATAAGCTGTTGTTATTTATTGAATTTTAGTTGAGAGGGTGGTTTTTAGAGTCCACCTTTTTTTTTATAAAAAGATGAAGGCTAAGTTAAATGATTATTGATTCTGAGAGAATAGGTTTAGACAAAAAGTTTTATGAACTTTGTAATGAAGTCGTAATGAAAAATGATTTATTATTATATGATTTAGTTTATATTCCTGGACAAAAAACACTTCGATTATTTGTGATCGATGAAAATAAAGATACAGCTGATTTAAATGATTGTGTCAAAATAGATAGAGCATTAACAGAGCATATCGAAAATTTAGAATGGATACCTGATTCATTGGTTTTAGAGGTTTCTTCTCCAGGTATATTCAGGGGACTTACTACCGTAGATCATTTTAATTCTGCAAGAGGAAAAGATGTTAATTTGCAATTAAATAAAAAGTTGAAAGATTTAATAAATGTAGAATTTAATAAAAAAATGAAAGAGTCTAGAAAAGTTACAGCTATGTTAGTCGAAGTTTATGATGGTGAAATAGAGGTGAATTTAGATAACCAGATATTTAAAATTAAATATGAAAATATTAAAAAGGCAAATTTAGAAACAAAGATATAATATTAAATGAATTGAAGGTAGGTGGATATGAATTTTTCTGAGCTAGGTCGAGTTATTGAAATGTTGGGAAAAGATAGAGGAATTGAGAAGTCAATTGTGGTTCAGGCCATAGAACAAGCATTTGTTGTAACGGCAAGGAAGAAATTTGGTATTCAAGGTGAATATGAATCTAGATACAATGAAGATGATGATGATATTGAAATTTATCAATATAAGAATGTAGTAGAGGATGTTAAGGATCCAATTTTAGAAATTATTTTAAATGAAGCAAAAAATTTAGATGAAGATGTTGAAGTTGGAGATCAGTTAGGTATTAGAATTGAAAATCCAAATTTTACAAGGGTGGATGTTCAAACAGCAAAGCAAATAATCTTTCAAAAGGTCAGAGATGCAGAAAGAGAAATTTTATTTTCTGAGTTTAAGCACAGAGAAAAAGAGTTAATTACTGGTATTGCACGAAGATATGAAAGAGGTAATATTATTGTTGATCTTGGTAAGGCCGATGCAATTTTACCTAGAAGGGAAATTATTCCAGGAGAAAACTTTAAACCTGGTGATAGGATACAAGCATATTTAACTGAAGTTGTAATGACCAATAGGGGACCTGAAATCAGATTATCAAGAACTTCTCCAATGTTTTTAGTTAAACTGTTTGAAATAGAAGTGCCAGAAATTCAAGATGGTACAATTGAAATAAAATCAGCAGCTAGAGAGCCAGGACAAAGAGCTAAAATTGCAGTTATATCACAAGACCGTGATATTGATCCAGTAGGTGCTTGTGTTGGAATGAAGGGAAGTCGAGTACAGAACGTAGTAAATGAATTGCAAGGTGAAAAAATTGATATTGTTAAGTGGGCAGAAGACTTGAGTGATTTTGCTAGAGCAGGTCTTGCACCTGCTGATATTTCTAATATAATGATAGATCACGAAAATCAATCTTTAGATGTAGTTGTTGAAGATGACCAGTTATCTTTAGCAATAGGAAGGAAAGGACAAAATGTAAGATTAGCAGCGATGCTTTCTGGATATAAAATTAATATAATTTCAAAAACGAAGTTACAAGAAAAGATTTTAAAGGCAACAGATAACTTGCTACAATTGCCTACAATAACAGATACGTATTCACAAGTTTTAGTACAAAATGGAATAATGAGTGTTGCAGATCTTCTTGAGATAAAAAAAGAAGAACTAATTGAGTTATTAAGCGTGGATGAAGAGCAAGCAAATAAAATTGTTGAAGAAGTAAAGAATTCTGTTGAGCAAGAGCTTGTTAAGCTTGTTCCTGAGGAAGAGGATGAATTTGTTTCTGCTTCTGCAATCCCTGCTTATAATGGAACGCTAGAAGAGGATGAAAACGTATCTGAAGATGAAAAGCGAGATAAGTTTTCTGAAGCAGAAAAAAGATTACGAGAGGAATTAGCTGCGTTTAAATTAAAATAAGATAAGAATAATTATAAACTAATATTGTAAAATTACGGCGGAGTAAAACAGATGGCCAAAAAGATATTCGAGATAGCAAAAGAACTAGATGTTGGCGCTATTGATCTTGTAGAAAAGTTAAAAACTAATGGTTTTTCGGTAAGAAATCATATGTCTTCATTAGATGATGATGATCTTGAAAAAATGTATTTGTTATTTTCAGAAGAAAAAGAAAAAGAAGAAAAGAAAAAGACAACTAAAAAGAAAAAAGTAACAAAAAAGAAAGCAGCCAGCAAAAAGAAGGTAACGAAGAAAAAAACAGCAACTGCTGTTAAAACTGTTGCGTCGAAGGGAGCTGAAAAACCGAAGAAAAAAATTGAGGATAAAAAACCTACTACTATTCGTAAAAAAACGGTTATTAGAAGGAAAGCAAATCTTGATAAAGTTTCAGTTGCAGCAGATGAAGTTGATGTAATTGATGTAAACATTGAGGGTGCTGATACTCAAGATGTTGGAGTAAATTTGAATTCAGAGGTCTTATTGAAGGATGGAGTAGAATCATCTTCAGGACTTAGAGTTGTGGCGCGGCCTATAGAGGCAAAAGAAGGCCAATCAACTGAGATTGAAAGCAATAAACAAGATGAAAAAATAGAAAAAGATCTGTTTAAAGAAAAAGTTCATAAATTTACACCTGTTTTTATTCCTCCTGAGCAAGAAAAGAAAAAAGAAGAAGTTGTAAACAATAAAAAAACTGTAAGTGAAGAAGCGACAAAAGAAGATTCAGATGCGAAAAATGATATTTCTTCTAAGAAGAGGTTAGGTGGACTCGCATCAATGATATCAACTAAAGCTAAGGGTGGTAAGAGCAGGGATTTAAATCTTGCTCGATCGACAGCTGAGCTTAAGTCATATGTTGCGCTTGGTAGTTTAGGAAAGCCACTTTATTCACAGGCAAGGAGAAAGAAAAACTATACTGGTCCTTCTTCTCAAACTGAAATTACAGAGGTTAAGGAATCTAAAAGAATTATTATATTACATGATGGTGGAACTATTTCTGATATTTCTCAAAAGTTGAGTGTTAAATATAATGATTTAGCAGACAGGATGCTGGATCTTAACTTATTGGTTAGTCCAGATGATTTTATCGGAATTAAATTAGCAGCAATAATTGCTGATTTATATGGATATAGGGTAGAAAATAGAGCTTTTGATGAAAATGCCTTTCTTGGAAAGGATGAAGTCAGCAAAAAAGATGTTGGTAAATTACCTGGTCGAAATCCAATTATTACAATTATGGGGCATGTTGACCATGGGAAGACTACGCTGCTTGATTATATAAGAGAAGAAAAAGTTGCATCAGGTGAAGCTGGAGGGATAACTCAGCACATTGGTGCCTATCTTGTTGATGTTAAGGATAAAGTTTTGACTTTTTTAGATACCCCAGGACATGCAGCATTTGCTTCGATGAGACAACGTGGAGCAGATGTTACAGATATTGTTGTGTTAGTTGTAGCGGCTGATGATGGAGTTATGCCTCAAACAAAAGAGTCAATTAAATTTTGTCAGCTAGCCGAGGTTCCAGTTATTGTTGCTGTAAATAAAATGGATAAAGAGGGAGCAAACGCTGATAGAGTTAAGCAAGAACTTACAGAGCAAGATATAACTCCTGAAGATTGGGGAGGAGATACTCAATTTGTTCCTATTTCTGCATTAAAGGGAGACGGGGTTGATGAATTGCTTGACGCCATAGCACTACAAGCTGAAATTTTAGAATTAAAGGCTGATCCTAAGGCCAAGGCCGAAGGTGTCGTTATTGAATCAAAAATTGAACAAGGCAGAGGTCCTGTTGTTACTGTTTTGGTTCAGAGTGGTACTTTGAAAAAGGGAGATAGTGTTGTAGTAGGAGAATCTTTTGGTCGCGCAAGAAGTATTAATGATCATCAGGGGAATCAACTACAGGACGCTGGTCCTTCTACTCCAGTTCAACTGCTAGGTTTAGATAATCCTCCTTCTCCGGGAGATATTTTAAACGTTGTAAAAAATGAAAGGGAAGCAAAAAAGATTGTTTCAAATAGAGTTGCTGAGCGTAAGAAATTAGAGTCAGCACCTATCAAACATAAAGTGAGCCTAGAAGATTTCTTTGCTGCTGCTCAAGAAGATGGAGCTGAACAAAAATCACTTAATTTAATAATACGAGCAGATGTTAATGGATC
This sequence comes from Bdellovibrionales bacterium, assembly GCA_030633015.1. The sequence goes on along the minus strand of DAOVTR010000049.1, from coordinate 2,187 downwards.
ATATGAGGCCATTAGACAGTCTGTTGAAGCGTTAGGAAATAAAGAAGTTGCAGTTAAGGTTATTGGAGGAGGAGTAGGGCCAATAAGTGATAGTGATATAAATCTTGCAAGTTCTTCTAATGGATTTGTTCTTGGATTTAATATGAGACCAGTGACAAGTGCTAGAAGGCTTTCAGAAGAAAAAGGTATAGATATAAAAACATATTCTATTATTTATGAACTTATTAATGATATTAAGTTGGCAATGGAAGGACTACTTGATCCTGAGTTTATTGAAGAGTTTATTGGTCGAGCAGAAGTTAGGGAAGCTTTTTTAATACCTAAGATAGGTCTGATTGCAGGATCCATTGTTATTGATGGAATGATTGAAAAAGGTTGTAATATAAGACTTCTACGAGATGGTAAAATTGTTTTTGATGGTAAGCTGTCTTCATTAAAGCGTTTTAAAGACGATGTAAAAGAAGTTAAGAGTGGTTATGAATGTGGTATTGGTCTTGAAGATTTTAATGATGTGAAGGTTTCTGATATATTTGAAGCTTACAAAATAATAGAAAAGAAAAGAACTCTTGAAGATATTGAGCAGGCGGCAGCTAAAAGTGACGCTGTAGTAGAAGAACAAACAGTTTAGGGTATAAAGATGGGGACAAAAAAATCCTTTAAAAAAGAAAAATTGGAAGAAAAAATTCGTCAAGAATCTAATAGCTATCTTAGAAGCAAAGTTGCAGATCCTAGATTGAAAATGATCAGCATAACAAAAGTGAAGCTAAATCCAGATATCTCAGTTGCAATGTTGTATTGGGATACTTTTGATATTTCTAAAAAAGAAGAGATTGAAAACTGCATTGATGGAATGAAGTCAACATTGAGGTCTCATTTATCATCAATATTAAAAATTAGGCACACTCCAATAATTAATCTTTTGTATGATTCACAATTTGAATCAGAAAAAAATATAATGGATATATTAAATTCAGAAGAAATTGTTGGAAAAAATTATTAATGTCAGATTTGGGACCTAAGATTTATAATCTTTTCAAACCAGCAGGTTGGTCATCAACAGATGTTGTTCGCTTTGTTAAAAGATCACTACCTAAAACCATTGGGAAAATTGGACATTTTGGAACTTTAGATCCTTTTGCTTCAGGAGTTTTATTAGTAGGCATCAGTGGAGCAACGAGATTAAATGAGTATGTTCACTCTGAATTTAATAAAACTTATATTGCAATAGGAAAACTGGGGATTGAAACTCCAACAGATGATATTACTTCAGAGATTATTCAGCGTGATAATACATCATATTTTTATGAATCCATAAAAAGTTTTTCATTAGATTTTATAGATCAGCAAATTCAAGATAAGTTTATTGGAACCTATATGCAATCCCCACATAAATACTCTGCTGCAAAATTTGAAGGAAAGGCACTTCATCAGTGGGCCAGAGAAGGGATAGAAATATCAAAGGAACCAGTGAAAAGAGTAATTTATAATATTAAGGTTATAAAATATGCATTTCCATACTTAATATTTAAGGCTGAGGTTAGCTCAGGAACTTATATTCGAACACTGTTTAAGGATATTTCAAATCATCTAGGAACATGTGGAACACTAGTTGCCTTAGTTAGAGATAGTATTGGAAATATTAATAGTAAAGATTCAAAGCATAAAGCATTTTGGCCTATGGCCAATAATTTTCAAGAAAAAGATATGTTTTTAAGCCCAGAGAGTGTTCTTAATTTTCCATGTCTAAATTTGGACGAACAAAAATTACAAGTTATAAAAAATGGTAATATGATTCCAGTTGATCAACTTCAAGAAATTGATAATAAAATTAATAAAAACTTTTGGATTATGGATTATGAAAACAATGTTTATGCTTTAGGGAAAGTTGAGAGCAATAATATCCGCCCAATAATTAATTTTAAGAGATAAAACGTTTTAAAAGTTCTGAATTAAACAATGCTTTAAGCCCATCTTCATTTTCTTTCCATATCTCTTTTAGCGATATTCCAGTCTCCAATAAAGGACATTCAAAGGTGAGTACAGGTGAAGAATATTTATTTGGAGCAAGTTCTCCAAGAGATCCAGGAGTCGGATGATCTGTGAATTCTGCAACTATTTCATAGTTATTATATTTATTTAGAAATTGTGCAATATCTTGACAATCACCATTATAATTAAGCATTGGTT
>DAOVTR010000010.1 GCA_030633015.1 Bdellovibrionales bacterium | reverse complement strand
TCTGCGACATTGGTTTTTCAACAATATATCCCTGCACTGATGGATTAAAAAAATGTCCAATGGAAAATCAAAGTGATAACTGGTGCCATCAAGTTATAAAAATGACACATGAAAAAGATATGGAAAGACTATCACAAAAAATAATGAAGGATCGAAGAACCATGCCTCTTATTGGCCACGTTTATTCAAAGATCAGTCCAACAAAAGACAATTTGACTCGCTTCATTAGAATTATTTCACAAACAAAATTTAGCTTCGAATGCGAACTTTGTAAAAACAATCATATCTTTAAGGCCCAAATTCCATTAAAAACCATGAAAAAAAGTGAAATTAAATCATTTAAAAAAACAAACTGGGGAGTAAATATTAACTACGATATAATAAAGGAAATTGATAAAAATTATTATAAAATCTCACTGAAACTTGCAACGAATTGACAGAAAAATAGTATCTACCTGACAAAAATATGATAAAACAAATCCATGAGATTATATGCGTTACTCATATTAATTGCCTTAGCAACAACATTTTTTGCCTCAAAGTTATTATATAAAGGTAATAGCTATTCCACTGCTAGCAAAAATGATATCCAATCAATTAAAGTAATTGAATATGGCCTGCATCGATATGTTTTACCTGTTGAAACGATTAATGTTAACGCTTTATTCGCATCAAAAAACTCCACTAAAAATAATCATTTATTAAATTCAATAATGCAACTAATGCTTGTTAAATCTGATGTCGATTATTCCAGCAGTAAAAGCTGTTATCTAAATGAAGATCCAACCTTTTTTCCATCTTCTATTTCATCCAAGTTTTTTATTTGGGAAGATTTTAGATGTAATAAAAGAACAACTCTGCCTTCAGGTTTTTTTCATACAGCTCCTTTTATTCATCCTTCAGGTGATAGTTATGCTCTCTTAGCAATTAAAACTGAAAGACTTCCTTTTAAAAATGATAAATGGGTTAATAACAATCTTTCTTACTTCCATTTTTCAGACATAAAAAAACTTAAGCAAACGGGCTTCAAAATTGATAATAAAATCTTTGATCTACTTAAACTCTCTGAAACAGAACAAAGATATCTTGAAAACGGAAATAATATATTTATTTCAGGAAAACATCTCTTTTCAAATATTAATGAAAATATCTCTTCAAACTTTTTTAATTTCATTCAATCTAGCTCAGGAAAATACAATATTTACTATCTTGAAGAGATAAATGCTTATCTTCATAAACATACAAATTTTACTTTATCCAAATATAGCAAGCGACAAAGCTGTCTATTTGTAGATAACAATCTTTGCTGGAACTATAATATTAAACATATTTTTAGAATTACTAAAAACTCTACTATCATTTTTTTCATATTATCAATTGTTACAATTGTACTTGTTATTTGGACACTGTTAAAAAAAATCAAACTTCAAAAACAAGATGAAGAAAGAAAAAGACTTGCACTACAAGTTTTATCCCATGAATTTAGAACTCCTATCTCAAGTATGCTTTTAATAACTGAGAGACTAAATAAATATATCTACGAAATGCCTAGTGACGTACAAGAGGACCTTTTACAAATATCATCAAATGTTTATCGTCTGCAAAGACTTACAGAGACAAGCAAAAATTATCTTAAAGCAAGTGACAAATTAATAAACACAAATAAAACTAACATTGAATCAATTAATCAATTTTTTTACAGGCTAACTCAAAATTTTGAAAATATAGTATTTAATAAACTAGAAATTGATCAATCGGCGGAGATTGATCAATACTGGATTAGCATTTGTTTAAAAAACTTAATAGAAAATGCTTTGAACCATGGGATGGAACCTATATCAGTTAATCTAAGTGTCATTAAAAACAATCTAAACATAAGTGTAACTGACAATGGTAAATGTGAATTTGAAACTTTAGAACAAGCATCAGGAGAATTTGTAAAGGGTACAAAATCAGAAGGATCAGGTCTTGGACTTAATATTGTTAAAAAAGTAATTTATGAGATGGATGGAACTTTAAAACTATCTTTAAATCCAACAACGTTTACAATTAAACTTAAAAATATTTTAAAGGATTAATTATGGAAAAGATTTTACTCACGGAAGATGACTCTTCTCTTGGCAACTCTCTTTCTGTACATTTAAAAAGTGAGGGTTTTGATGTTATCTGGGTTCAAAACTTACAAGATACAACCCAGGCACTAAATGATAATAAAATTAATCTTTTAATATTAGACTGGATGCTTCCTGACGGCCAAGGGATAGATTATTTAAAATCATTAAGACAAACTCAAAAATCATTACCAGTTATAATGCTAACTGCTAGAGCAGAGCTTATAGATAAAATAGTCGGTCTTGAAAGTGGAGCTAATGATTATATTACAAAACCATTTGAGCCCAGGGAACTTATAGCACGAATCAGGGTACAACTAAGAGATAAATCACAAGAAACTCTTTCTGAGCAAAGTGAAATTATATCATATGAAAAATTATCAATAGATATGACCTCGAGAATGGTTACTTGTGAAGATGTTAAGATTGATCTAACTAAAATGGAATTTGATCTGCTTAAACTCTTAGTTGAATCTCCTGGTCGAGTATTTCCTAGAGAAGAGCTGTTAAATAAAGTATGGGGCTATGAGAACTATCCCACGACAAGAACAGTAGACACTCATATCCTGCAACTTAGACAAAAAATTCCTTTTGAATTTATTGAGACCATGCGCGGCATCGGATATAGAGTAAAAGTTAACAAATAATTAACTTTCTTTTGACACCCATTACATTTAAATATGCAAAAATTTATCTACCGAATGATTAAGATTAAGCTTAATCATAATAAGGAGCCTAGATATGAATTTAAATGGACCAATACACCAGCAAGTAATAGATAAAATTGTAGATGATATTAAAAATAAACTTCCAAATGCTAAGGCCGTATCAATAAATATGAAAGTTGAACCTAATGGCCAATATCAAAGTAGTATTGAAGTCAGAATAAAAAAAAGAAAATTATTTGTTAAAAAAGTTAATGATACGTTAGTTAAAAGTCTCTTTGAATGTAAAAAAGCTATTTTAAAACAGTATGAAAAAACAACGCCCCAATTTAAACGATTGGATTTCGCAATCTAAATTATCCTCCAGTGCCCCACACACACTCTCTCCTTAGACTATGGCCCATCACCGATAACGGTGGTGGGCTTTTTCTACTTTTTTTAATTTATGAATATTTTTCTTTTAGATTTCTTGCAATAACCAATTTTTGAATTTGGTTTGTACCTTCAACTATTTGCAAAACCTTGGCATCTCTCATAAGTCTTTCTACCGGATATTCCGCAGTATAACCTACTCCTCCAAAAATTTGGACTGCATCAGTTGTAACCTTCATTGCCGTATCAGTTGCCTTAAGTTTCGCCATAGATGCCAACATTTGACTGTTTTTTCCCTGATCAAATAAAATTGCTGCTTGATTAACTAATAATCGACTTGCCTCTACCTCTGTGGCCATCTCTGACATCATAAACTGTAATGCCTGAAAATTAAAAAGTTCATTTTTAAATTGTTTTCTTTCTAAAGAGTATTTTACTGATTCCTCCAAAGCCTTTTCTGAAACTCCAACTCCAATAGATCCAATAGTAATCCTTCCTCGATCTAAAGCAGACATAGCTATTTTAAAACCTACTCCCTCCGAAGATAAAAGATTTTCCTTTGGAACAAAACAATTCTCAAAAATTAACTCTCTGGTAGGAGAAACCTTCCAGCCCATTTTTTGCTCTTTTTTTCCGTAGCTAAAACCTTTATCACCGTCTCTAACAATAAAGGCTGAAATTCCTCTCGGACCTTCTCCACCAGTTCGGGCCATAACAATATAAGTTTTAGCAATTCCACCAGATGTTATAAAAATTTTAGAACCATTTAATATGTATCCATCATCATTTTTTTTAGCAGTAGTAATCAAAGCTCCAGCATCTGAGCCTGCTCCTGATTCAGTCAGAGCAAATGCTCCTATTTCCTGACCTGAAGCTAATGATGGTAAAAACTTTTTCTTCTGATCCTCATTTCCATATTGAGAAATAATGGCCTGAACCATTGAAGATACAGATATAGTAACAGCATAAGAAACAGAAGATTTAGATAGCTCAATCAAAGCTAAACATAAATCTTGATACCCAAGGCCTACGCCTCCATACTCTTCTGATGTAGTAATTCCTGCATAACCAAGATCACCCATCTGATTAAAAATATCCATGCGAAACATTTCATTATGATCATCTTGTTCTGCAGTTGGATCAATTTTATCCCTGCGAAATTTTTTTAATTGAGATATCAACTCTTGCTGAATTTCATTCATGTATTATTCCTGTTGAAAATTAAGAATTAATGACACAAATAATATACACAGCACTTAGACAAACGTCCAGTCAGAGACAGCAGCGATTAATTTTAAGTTACTGAAATTAGTTAGATTCCACGAGATTTAATACTTAAATCAACATTATCTTGAATCCATTTCCAAAGCCCCTCTTCTCCATTTCTTTTTAACTGATCAGTCCAACCATACATAACCCTTGGCTCAACAGTCCAAATTTTTATTCTTCTAGTTGGAACGTAGTTTCTCCAATTATTACCTACCTTAGGATTGGCGTAAGTAATTCTAATACTTATATTTCTAGTTAAATATTCAAGAGGAGAAAGATCAATTTTTGAATAGGCTTGCTTTATAACTTTTTTATTTCTTCCCTTCCCTTTTGGAATTTCAGGAACACCATCTGTTAGCATTATTATAGAAATCGGAGAAAGCACTAAGTTTTTCTGTTTTACAATTGATTTAATCCGATGAAAATAAGTATTAAAATCAGTCAAATTATCCTTTTGCTTACCAAATTCTTTTAATAGTTTTTCTTTAATTTTATCAGGTGATAATCCCATAAAATCATGAATTGGAAAAAATGCTTGAGGATCCTCTTTTTGATCCCCGCCAATACCTCCAACATAAAGATCCGTTGGTTTTGAAAGCCCATGAAGTCCATTTAAATGTCCATAGAGATAATATGATAAAAAAGAAAGACCGTTTGAAAAACTTTTTGTTCGAGTAAATGATCCACTAACGTCAATCCCTATAAAAAGCGTACTTTTTAATGTTTTTCTTTTTTTAGTTTCCATTTTACAAGCTGAAAATACAAATGGAATCAAAATTAAAACTAAGATTATTTTTTTCATTTTTTTACCTCTTCAGAAATCTGATCCAACATTTGCTTCGTATCTTTTAACTCTTTCATAGTCTTGATTGGAAGATTAAATAAATTTTTCCCTGTTAATAAGATCATTAAAAAGTTTGTCATAACTGCCAAGACTTGTACTGGTGGCAATACGAATGCTTCAGTCATCTCACTGCCCTTTGCTGAAAACCAATTTATTTCATCTTGCAACTGACTAACCAAATTTTTAATCCAAGACAGTGGAGCTCCAATTACCGTAACCCCAGTTTTTTCACCCTGACCATCAACCATTCCTTCTCTTGAAATAATAGCAAGAAGAGTCGGTGTTCCATACTTAGCAAAGAAAAACCATGTTCCAGATCTTATGCCCATCCATGCCATAGCAGCAATACCAATAATAAGTCCTGGCCCCATATGAACAGCATCATTAGTCATTTGAGCAAACCATGGAGCAAGAGATTCTACAAATTCTCTATAGAAAAATAGAACTTCTATTGACATTACCATGCCTTCAATAATTAACATTTTAACAACTGTTGCTGGCTCCTTTTTCTCAATGGCCTCAACAAGTCCATGCATACAAGCAAAACTTCCACCTATTAGCATAAAAAGGAAAATAATAAGCCCAAGCATTGCCACGCCGCTTGAAACATCGGTATTTGTTAATCCACCAATAATGTCAACCACAAGTGGAGTTAAAATATATGAAAACGCAATTGCCTCACACGCAATCCAAAAAATTGTAATTAAAACTGCAATCCATGGAACTCCACCACTTGAATAATTTTTGGCCATATTCATCATTATATGAATTGGTGAGAAAATAATATCCTTTAGAGTTTGAAAAGCACCCAAAATCATTAATCTAAGAGCACCGTATAACCAACCTGCTGCTAAAAATAAAAATTTAAATATTCCGGCCCAATAAAGCAAGATGCTTTTTCCACCATCCCACCAAGTTATTAGAACTGTCGCAATAAAATATGTTCTATTTGGTCTAAAAACAATTGTTACAAGAGAAATAAGGGTGCAGATCACTCCCACACAAATAAATAAAAATGGAAGTGTTAAAAATAAAATTTTACCGACAAGCTCCCATCCCTCTCCTTCGAAGGTCCATAAAAACCAAGCTATTGGAAAAAAAACAACCTGTGCAAGTAATCTCCAATCCTTTGGAAATAGTTGAATAAATGACTCAAGCATATCTGCTCCTTAATTATTAGTTCAAGAAATATAATTAAGTCTAAGCAATTATGAATTTATAGCAAGATAGGAAACTTTTTTTTTAACCTTATTTAAAATATGCTACAATTATAGTTAAGTTTATAAAAGAAATTAACTTAACTATAAGATTGAGAAAACAAGTCAAGGAGGACTTAACTTGAAAACATCACACTTACTGGCTGCATTATGCATTTTTGCGTTATCTTCTTGTTCAACTTCAAAACTTAAAACATCCAAAGAAATATTAAATGATACTGTAACAAAAAATCAATCGGCTATTTCTTCTGTACTTTCAAAAAGTACAACTCCTGCAGAAAAAACGTTAGAAGAGCTTTTTACTTTTCCTGTTGAAAATAATTTAAATGTTCAAAAATGGCTCGACTATTTTATGCAAAACGGACGTGAGCGATTTCAACTTTTTTTAAATAGAGGAAGTGAATACAAAAATGTTGTTCAAACAATATTAAAGGAAAATGAGCTACCTTCGGAGCTATATTATCTAGCAATGATAGAAAGTGGGTATTCAACTAATGCCTATTCAACAGCACGAGCTCTTGGTGTTTGGCAGTTCATATCAGGTACGGCAAAAAGATATGATCTTGATGTTAATTATTATGTAGATGAAAGGCGAGATCCAATCAGGTCAACAGAAGCTGCTGCAAAATATCTTAAAGATTTATATAGAGCATTTCAATCATGGCATCTGGCGGTTGCAGCCTACAATGCTGGTGAATATCGAATATTAAGCTCAATTATAAAAGGCAAGACAAGAGATTTCTGGGAACTTTCAAATAAAAGACTTCTTCCAAAAGAGACTCGTAATTATGTTCCAAAACTTATGGCCGCAATTTTAATAGGAAAACATCCAGAAAAGTATGGCTTTAAAGATCCTGTTTCATCCAACGATTTTCCTGACGTTGTTGCAGTAGAAATCCCATCACCAATCAAGCTAAAAGATGTATCCAAAATATCTAAAATTCCTCTTAAGGAATTAAAAAGAATTAACCCTCATTTAAGAAAAGGAATTACTCCTCCACATATGCATGAATACGAAATATGGGTTCCAATAAACAAAGAAGCTCTTTTTAAAAATGCGAGTACCCAGCTTGCTAAATATAAAATTATCGGTGCCAAAAGAAAATACTATTCAAAAAGAACAAATAAAAACTACCATCTAGTTAGAAAGGGAGAAACCCTTTCTAAAATTGCGAGAAGATACAAAGTCTCTGTAAGACACTTAAAAACCTTAAACAACCTAAAATCAAGCAAAATACTGGCAAACAAGAGACTTAGACTGTCTGCAAAATCTTATCATCGTCCCAAAATATATAAAGTCAGAAGGGGAGATAATTTATCAAAAATTGCAAAAAGATTTAAAACTTCCGTAAAACGTTTAATGAAATTAAATAATCTTAGAAAATCAAGAATTTATCCTGGAATGAAATTAAATCTTTTGTATTCAAAAAGGTCGTCCAAGAAAAATAACATTTAAAAACAATAATACATGTCTTATTAAGGTTTTTTCAACAAAATAATATAAAAAACTAGCTTTAGAAAGCGGTTTTGAGGCTTTATCACTTCAAATCCTGCTCTCTGAAGTACAAATGAAAAAAAATAAAAATTAATCTTTACATCAGATCAGTTTTTGGTGCAAAATTTTACTAATTAATTATCACAAACTTTTAAGGAGTATTTTATGAACAGGAAAGATTTAGTAGACGCTATTAGTAGCCACAAAGAATTCAATGAACTAAGCAAAAAAACAATCGATACAATTGTTACAACGACTCTTGATACTATCAAGAAAACTGTTAAAAAAGGTGATGATGTATCACTTCTTGGTTTTGGAACTTTCTCTAAAGCAAGAAGAAAAGCTAGAATGGGAGTTAATCCTGCAACTGGTGAAAAAATTAAAATTAAAGCAAAAAATGTTGTTAAATTTTCTGCAGGAAAAGCTTGGAAAGAAATGCTTTAATTAAAAATATATTTTAATATTTTAATAGAAAAGGGAGATATTTATCTCCCTTTTCTTTTTTAGAATCTAATCTTTTGTGAAAAATGATCATCTTGATTTTCAATTTGATTATTATGTTCTTCCAAGAAAGTCATATAACTATAAAACTTATCTTCTCCTATTATCATGCGCCACTCTTCATAATATTTATCAGAAATATCCAATTCCCATGAATTATCATATTCTGATGTAATTACACTATAGCTAAATTTATCTATTTCAATATTATCGGAACCTTTTTCTTTCAAACTATCAACATAATCCTCAAGACCATGTTGTAAATCTTTAGCATATTGATCTTTTAAATTATTGTATTCTTCAATTTCTACATTTGATAATTTTAATTCACTACTTAAAAATTTTTGAATCTTAATATCCCAAAAATCATTTTGCTGAATATTAGCTAGATTATCATTTGTCATATCGATGGTTTTGGACAAACTTGATTGGGAAGTAGAAACACTATCTGCTTCAGATATATATCGAACTCTGGACTTGGATTTTCTATCAAACATACTAATACTTTGAACTTTACTATTTATTAGTCCATCAGGCAGATTAGATTGTTTTGATTTAGCTTGATGCTTTGAACTGCTATCTGAACGCAAACTTATGAGTACAAATGGTGTACAAAATAAAATTATTAAAATAATCCAAAATAGTGAAAACCTTAACATGTTCAAACCTTATAAAAAGTTTATAGAATATTTATCCGAAATCTACAAATTATCTTTTAAAGAATGATATTTTTTTCAAAAAAAATTATAATTACAAGCAGTTAACTATTGGTTTAGCTATTTAAAAAACAACTTTTGGTATTATGTTCGCAATTATTTCATTTATAGATTTTTTTATACCATCATGATTAACAGCATTTCCATAACGAAGATAATCATCCGGAGTTAAAATTTGATTAAATTCTTTCTCTGTTTTTATTACCTCAAACTCCATACCTACTGTGGCCTGAATTTTTTTTGTTTTAAATATATATTTTATTTCAATATTACGATCAACTAGTCGTAAAAAGCATGTCAAATACTCTAATGATCCAAGCTCTTGAGTTTTAGGAGGAAGCAACCTAACCTCTGTTAACCCTTTTTTATATTTTTTATGATGTACCTTAAAACGAATAAAATCTTCAAAGACTTTTAAATAGTTGGTAAGCTCTTCTACAAGATCTACTTCTAACTGTAAGCTACCATAGGAAGAGAGATCATCCCCTATTCCATAGAAAACATACAAGCTACCATTTTTATCAGTAATTGGGGCATCTTGCTCTAGTTTAAATTCCCAATCTTTTTTGAAATCATTTTTTGAATCAACTTCAATATTTTCTCCCAATATTTGTGAAGATATAATATTCAATGAATCAGTCTTACTATTTTTAATATTTTTAAAAAGACCATGTACTAACATTATATTTAAATTGGTTATAATTTCACTACCATCAGAATGGCATTTCAGAGAAATTTCCCCTTTAATTTTATCCCCCTGTAACCATTTTTCACCATCGATTTCCAAGCAAAGCTCATAAGGTCTTAAAAACGTTGTACCTTTCATGAATGTCCTATTTTTTAAGTAAATTTATATATTTTTATCAAATATATTTTACTTAAGCAAAATATAAATATCTCCGATCAACAAGTGTATACATGGCTTTAGGAAATCACAGCTTATGAGATATTTATTCGTTTCGCTACTACTATTAACTTTTCTTGGGGGGATATTAAATTTAACCCATGGTCGTGATATTGAAGATTCAGATAACAAAAAAAAAGTTGCTGCGAGATTAATAATCCCTGCTTTTTTGGCCCGTTTACCAAAAAATCATATAAGAAATAAAAATGATTTTGCTTTAAGAATGAATTCTCATACCATGATAATGCTTGAAGAGTCTGAACATCTTGTAACAATGTTTCCTGAAGAGTACGGACAGATTCGCAAACCGTTGTTACATAAATATATTATTCGTCATGATATTTCCAAAGGATATACCTCATCTGAGTTTCAAACAAAATACAACTACCAAGAAATATTTAAAAAGTATGACCCCCAAGGAAAGCTTAGTAAGTATATAGATTCATATCCCTATGATATGCCTAAACTCATGTTTAGATTATATGGAAAAAATGCAAAAGATGTTGATGGAGGAATTGAAACCATAAAAATTATTAATGCTATTGATAAAACAATTGCCGATGATTTTTTTAAACAATTAGAACCAACATTATCACCTATTGAGTTAAAAAAAATGAGAACGACATTTGAGGATATTGAAAAAATATCAGATTTTGTTGAAAGAGGATCATCTAAGTATTCCCCTGAAGAATTTAATCGCAAAATGAAGTCTGGTTCCAAATACCTTAAAGATGAAGCCAAAAAACTAGAAATAAAACTTGCTAACAGCACAAACCTTGATCAGCGACTTGAGCTACAACAAAAAGTGACAAAAAATAAATCTTTAGCAAGAAAGGCCCAGGAACTTGAGAAATTATATAAAGAAAACAAATACTCAAAACTACAATATGAAGCTCTCAAAAAAGATCCTCAAAAAGCTTGTCTGGTAAATGTATATTTTAGTATATTAGATCTTCCAATTGCGGCTCGTTAAGAGTTTTTCAGAGTTATTCGTATCTCTGCTCCTCCTGAAATCGGATTATTACTTAAATCTATGCTTGCATTAATCTTTTTGGCAAAAAGTTTCATGGATTGTAAGCCGATACCATGCCCGTTACTCTTTGTTGTAACCCGCGCCCTATCATCTCTAAAACTTCTTAAAATATCACTATTAAAACCCGCTCCATTATCTTTAATAACCATATACTGATTAGATACATGAATATCTACTTTCGTGGCCTTGGCCTCTTTAGAATTTTTTATAACATTTTCAATAAATTTAAGAAAAAAGACTCTCTTAGCGTAAACATTAAAGCCACTTTTTCCCTTAATATTTAAACAGACTCCATAATTTTCTTCCATATCTTCTTTATGTGATTCATAAAATGCCTTAACGTCTATTTCTTCAATTGGCTCCATTGCACTTTTTAAAGTTGTAATAATAGTTCTACTTCTAGCTTTTAATTTTTTAACTTTCTCTTTTGCAAGGTCAATGTTTCCAGACTCCAGTGCACTTTCTAACACATGTATCAGGCCATTTAAGACCGTCACATCATTATTTAAGTCATGAGCCAATATTGTCATATCCATAATACGTTCCTCGTTAAACGATACTCTATTGAATTGGTATTATATATTTTATCATAAAAAATAAAAATATCTCAATAATCACAGTTAATTAGAAGCTCAATCTATAAAGAAAACAACCCATGTCTTTAAATACCCCTAATTGGGTACACAATTACTTCAAATCTACTATGATCAAATCAATTTTATATATTTTTTATATTTTTATAGATATATTTTATTGGTTTTATTATTCATATATGATATTGGAATTTTCCTATTAAATACAAGTTATTAACAACTAAATGCCCATAAAATTAGGCAATATCCTTCTGAAATAAAATTCACAGACGAATATTATTAAAAATGTAAACTTATAGTTAAAACCTATCAAGCAACCATTTACATAAACTCTTGCCATCAATTTAGGATATGTATAGTTTAATATCATGGTTAAATACATACAAAGCGCCATTCCATACATTAGACCACATAAATTAAGATTAATATTATCAATAATCTTTTCACTATTTTTAGGTTTAATAAAGGGTGCTCAAATTTATTTAATTAAACCAATATTTGATAAAGGATTAAACCCAAACTACGCCCTAATTGAAACTCTAGAGATTGTTGGCATCCTTTTACTACTTGCTTTAATTCATTTCCCAATTCGTTTTTACCATTTTTTTTGGATAAGGTCTGTAGAAGAGAGTGCAATGGCAAAACTTCGTGAGGATATTTTTTTTAAATTTCAAAAATTACCCATGAACTTCTTTTCATTAAATAAACAAGGAAATTTAATTTCAAATTTATTTAATGATACTACAATTTACGCTCAAGGATTTAGAAGCATTATCGACCTTATCAGAGAGCCATTTTCTGCAGTAATAATGCTTGCAATTGCTATCTGGCATGACTGGCAACTAACTACTGTTATGATTTTGGTTACTCCTATATTTTTATTAATTTTTAGATTTACAGGAAAAAAAGTAAAGGAAAATCAAAAGCAGGTACAAATTGAGTTGTCAGAAATGACTCACAGTGCTTCAGAGGGTATTTATGGCCAGAAGATATCTAAAGCATTTAATCTACAAAAATATAATTTAAATCGTTTTTTGAACAAGCAAAATTCATTCTTATCTGCAAAACTTAAGACAACTATTTTTGAAGAAATTGCTCATCCAATGGTGGAAATAATTGGAGCATTGGCCTTTTCAATAATTATACTGTTTGCCTATTATAGAATAAACTCAGGACAACTTTCAATCGGTGGGTTCATAAGTTTTATTACTGCAATTGCAATGATTATGGATCCAATAAGGAAATATTCTCAAGCAAATTTAAAACTCAATCAAGCAATTACAGGTCTAGATCGAATTTTTCCGTTATTAAAAAATGAAGAAGAAAATTTAGATATACCAAAATCATTAGAAACGTTTACTC
>DAOVTR010000333.1 GCA_030633015.1 Bdellovibrionales bacterium | reverse complement strand
TTTATCGAAGGAGGGAAGATCTATCGTAACATTGAGCTCAACGGCTAAGAAAGGCAAAATATCAAGAATTGTGTCCCAGTTTGAACAAGGAATGATCGTTACAGTACCCCGTGTGTTAGCAGACTATGTTGTAACGGAATATGGAATTGCATATCTTCATGGAAAAACGATTAGGCAAAGGGCCATTGAGCTTATTCAGATTGCTCATCCTAAGTTTAGAGATGAACTTCTAGAGTTTGTTAAAAATAATAAGTATGTTTCTTTTGATCAAAAATTATTACAAAAAGGAATTAACTATCCTGTTAAGTGTGAGGAGCATAATTTATTTGAAAAGGGAGATTTTTATTGTCGTCCAGTTAAGATTACTGATGATAAGAAGCTTCAAAATCTTTTTTATCAACGTTTAAGTGATAAAAATGATCGACCTGTTCCAGATCTACCTTCGGTATTTTCAAACGATAAAGTTTTTAATTTTGTAAATTTAGACTACAACGACTCCATGGCCTTTTGTATGTTTAAGCATAGTGATTATGATAGCGAGCTTGTAGGTTATATCTATTATACGGTGGAAGATGTTGAGAATAAAATAGCAAGGATGCATATTATTGTTGATAAAAATTTTAGGAGCAAGGGAGTTGGTAGATTCTTAACTGATAAAATTTTTAAATATGCAAACTCTCACAATGTTGCTTTTATTAAATGTAAGGTTTTTAATTCAAATAAGTCCATGAAGTCTTTACTCACTCGTCTTGGCGAGAGAAGTGTAAAATGGGATATGGTTGCTCAGGGTGAAACAATTGATTTTAAATTCCAGTTAGATTAAAACGAATTTTGTCAGGTTTTTTTTTAAAAAATTATACTAGAGAAATATTATTTTTTATTTTATGATATTTAAAAGTATATTTTAATTATTTAGGAGTTTTTATGAAATTTAGTTTAACTGTAATTATTTTGTTTTTACTAAGCGTAGGAGTTGCATCTGCAACTTGTAAGATCAATCCCGGATTTGAAGAATTTAATAAGCAACTAACTAAAGGTCCTAAAGTTAAACCAGCAGACCCTGTGGTTGGTTTAAAACATATTACGCCACAAGAGGCCGTAGGGGTATTAAAGTCAAAAAGTCAAAGGAGTCAATATTTATTTATTGATACTAGGCCTAAACCTTTTTATGATGCTTGTCATGTGAAAAATTCTATAAGCGGTGAATTTAAAAGTAAGACGAAAGGTGGAAAGCTAAATAAAACTATCGTGGAGCAGTATATTAAAAATGGAAAAACTGTAGTTTTTTATTGTAACTCATATAGATGTTATAGAAGTTTAAATGCTGCAATTCAGGCGGTATGTGAGTGGGGATTTCCTGCAGATAGAATTAAGTGGTTTGGAGCAGGAGTAGCTGGAATTGCTCAGATTTATAGAAGAGGAGTTAAGGGATACAACTGTGAGCAGTTCTTATAAAATTTCGTGTTGAATTTTTGCTGCTTTAACTGTATTTTGCATTAACATGGAGATGGTCATAGGGCCAACTCCTCCAGGGACTGGAGTGCAGGCATAAGCACTCTCTTTAATGCTGTCAAAATCAATGTCACCAACTAATTTTCTTTTTCCAGGTTTGTCTGGATGAGTTATAGAATTGATGCCCACATCAATTAATACTGCACCTTTTTTAATAAAATCATTGTTTAAAAATTTAGCTTTTCCAATGGCAGTAATAATAATGTCAGCTTGTTTGGTTATAAGTTTAATATCTTGAGTTTTAGAATGGCATAAAGTAACTGTGCAATTGTACTCTTTTGAACTCATTAAAATAGATAGAGGTCGACCAACTGTAGGCCCTCTACCGATAATTGCGACTTTTTTGCCAGAAGTTGAAATTTTAGATCTTTTTAAAATTTCTAAAATACCTGCTGGAGTACATGGAATAAATCTTGGTGTTCCTGCGATCAATAGACCCAGGTTAAAAGGATGAAAGCAATCGACATCTTTTAAGGGATTAATGGATTTTATAATATTTTCTTCGTTGTAATTTGGAGGTAGAGGTAGTTGGCACAAGATACCGTGTACAGTTGGATCATTATTTAGCTCAGTAATAAGGTTAAGAAGTTTAGTCTGTCCCAGATTAGCATCTAATTTATAATTAAGTGATTCGATACCAATTATCTCACAAGTTTTAATTTTATTTTTAACGTATACGCTTGATGGACCATCATCTCCAACGAGTATAACTGCTAGTTTAGGAATAATTTTTTTACTAATTAAATCTTGAATCTCAATTTTAAGCTCGGCCAGCAATTCTTCTTTGATTATTTTTCCAGATAAAATTTTCATTTCTGAATATATCTTCTAGGAGAGACAACATAAGATAAGAGACCTGCAATGTTTTTTCTATATGCATAAATCTGTCTGTTTTGAAAAGGTAAGTAATGAAATTTTAGAATTTGATATGTTGTAGGTCTTTTTGTATCTCTTAGAAATAATTTATAAGCTGAAAATCCATATTTCTCCATAGTTTCAGCGTCAGAACCATTTAGTACCATCATAATATTTTCATAAACATTATAGGAAAGATCCACTTCCCGTGGGTCTAAAAGATTATTTTTATTTAAATCAAATCGAACGAGAACGGATTCAATGCATAGTACAGCACCAAAAACTTTAAGAATATCTCTCATGGATACAGGTCTAGTAACATCATAATTATCTCTAGCAAATTTTTCGACCTCAATTAGAAAATCTTCAAGTACTTGGTCGTTTTGAGTTTGATAAAATTCATATAACGTTTGAAAATGCTCGCTGTAGCTTAGATCAGTAAATAATACGTCAAAAAAGAATCTACGATAGCAAGGCACTGTATAGGTTGGATTATCTTCATCACCATTTTGAATTGTACAGTAATTTTTTAAATTTGTTACTAGATGTTCTCCTACTGTAAAAGCAGTTAATAAAAGACTGAAGTATTCTGTCGTTTCTGTTAAATTTAAATAGTTATCACCATTAGA
>DAOVTR010000104.1 GCA_030633015.1 Bdellovibrionales bacterium | reverse complement strand
ATTATTGATCATGGTTTAAATATTGTGACTATATATGGACATCTGTCTAAACTAAATGCTGCAGAAGGAGAACTTGTCCCCCAAGGGGCGATTATAGGTTATTCTGGAGCGACAGGAAGAGTCAGTGGGCCACATCTACACTGGGGTGTAAAAATACAAAACATGGATATTGATGGATTTTCACTTATAAAAACAGGTATTTAAATTGACAAAATATGGCTTAATCATTTTTACTACGCTTTTTTTTATATATTCATTTAATATTAATGCTCAAGACCTAAAAATTGAAAATAAAAACGACTCTCTCACTGTCAGAAAATTTTGTGACAATATTAATAAAGAGTTTAAAAGGTATAAATGGCGAAAAATTGTCTGTAATCCCTTTACTTGGATCTGGGAAGAAAAATGGATTACTGCCAAGGGGAATCCCCTCCTTTACCAAATATTTAACAGAGGTATCCCAGAGACAACCACTCTGTTTATCTGTGGTGTTCACGGTGATGAACTTCCAGCATTTTATCAATGTGTACACCTTGTAAGAGATATTCTCTTCGATAATCCTAATGATTATAAAAATAGTAAAATTATTGTTGCTCCTTTTGTAAATCCAGATGGCTTTCTACTTAAAAGACCAACAAGACAAAATGGAAGAGGAGTTGATATAAACCGCAACTTCCCAACTAAAGATTTCAATACTAAAGCAATCTCAAACTGGAAAAAGAAATATAAATCAAGTCCTAGAAAATATCCGGGGCCGGCAGGTGCCAGCGAAGTAGAAACTCAATTTCAAATAATGCTTATCTCACGTTTTAACCCTGATAAAATTATCTCAATCCACTCGCCTTATGGATGGCTTGATATTGATACAATTCCAAGACATGATCCATATATGGACGAACCCGATGATCTTCAATATGGCCCCTTTAGAACACTCTTTGACACATCTAGGGATATTGGAAAAGAGATGAGTAAAAAAAGTAATAATTTTCCAGTTACTAATTTTAGAATCTATCCTGGATCACTAGGAAATTATGCAGCCCATGAAAGAAAAATACCGACCTACACCCTTGAGCTTGCTACTTCAAATGCTTATAAGGCCCATGAATACTGGAATAGAATGCATAAAGCATACTCATCGGCAATCAGCTATATAATCCCCAAGCGTTTTGCAAAAAAAAGAGAAAACATAGACGAAAAACAAAAAATTCAATAAATTTATTACTCTATCTTCACAACAATACTTTTAGCGCAGACTCCTTTTATATGCTTAAAAAAAACAATCTCACCTAGTTTTGCGCTGTTAACTTTTCGATTAGTAGAATTAAAAATCTCTTTAATTCTAAAATTAATTTTTTTTCCCTCAGGAGTTATAAAACAAAGAGGCATATCATTTTCTAAAATATTATGGCCGCTTTTAACCTCAATTCCAATTCTATGACCTTTAATAATGTCAACAACCTCTCCAATAAAATTCCTATCGTATCTTAAAAGTCTAACATTTTTTAACTTATCAAAAAGTACATCTGTTTTATTAACATCATGAAACCCCTTGATGAGCCGATGATTATAAAGGCTTTGAAGCTCAGCAGTATCAAAAAAACAATCATTATCAATATGCTCAAACAGTTTTTTTAAAATCAATTGTTTATTCTGAGTCATTGATAGATCCACCATGAAATAATTAATTCCATCCTGCATAAATTCCTTAATATACTCAATTAAACTTAGATGTTTATTATTATAAATAATCGTCCCTGCGTTTGTTTCTACAATTGGTAAATCTTTATGAGCACTCTCCTCACTTGTAATATACTCAATATTATCAAGCAAGACACCATCCAGTGAGCTGCTAAGCAGTTTTCTGGGAGAATAAAACATTTGAATAGGACCTAAAACATAAAGTTCACAAGCAACATTAACCTCTTTTAAAATTTTCAAATGATCTTTATAGCTGGACTCAACAGGTAAGATAATCCGATCAAGACAACTTTTAAAATAACTGATCCAACTTTTTGCTGAGATAAGATTATTTCCAAGATTTTTCAAATTAAGTTGGATTTTAATTTGCGAATGATTCTCTTTTAAATATTGTGCCACTCCCAAATCTAAAACTCTGACAAGAATTATAGACGAATGATTTTTTATAAGTTTTTTAAATAATTCAATTTGGTCATCCAGCAAAAGATCAGTTTCAAGCCTGTCCCAATTTAAAACAGGAACAATTTTGAAATTATTACAAAGATCCACATATTTACCAAGTTCAGAAATGTCCATATTCCCAACTTGAGACAGTTCGCGACAACTCAAAAGAATCTCACTAACTCCTAATTTTCCATACTGTTCAATATTATTAAGATCATCAGTCTTAACGATTACTTTAACCATTCAATTTTCTTACTAATTGATTGGTATTTTTTAACTCCATCTAAATATTGTATTTTTACGAGAGTAGAGGGATTTGTTCTTACTTTCTCTTGATCTGCACAATTTTTAATCCACTCAATCTCAACTTGAGTAGTGACTCCATCAAAATTTAAAATCTCTAACTGTTGGCCTGTTTCAAATGCATTTTTAACATCTAACAATAAAAATTCGTCTTTAACCACCTCAACGACCACTGCGCAAAACTCATACTCTTTTATCTCATGCTCTCTATTTAGATAAATTGAACCATTGCCAGCTGGATCTAGTAAGTTTCCGCTACAGTAATCTCTATTGGGAATTTTAAGAAGATCAAGTTTAAAATTATCAATTTCAAGCTTAGACAACGAATGTGAATTTAAAAGTTTTTTATAAACACTGACTGTTGATGCCAAATACATGGGCCCTTTCATCCTACCCTCTATTTTAAGACTATCAATTCCATATTTTTTAGCAAGTTCAACATAATCTATCCCTTGCAGATCTTTTGAACTTAAGCAGTGTCCTTTGAAATTTCTTGAATTTGAATCAATACTGTATAAGAAACGACAATTATGGGCACAACCTCCTCGGTTGCTATCTCTACCTGCAGTATAATTTGAAATAGTACAGTGACCAGAATAAGCAATGCACATTGAGCCATGAATAAACATTTCAATTTCTATGCCTGAGCTATCTTTAATTTTTTGAGCACTATAAATAGAGACCTCGCGACCTAAAATGATCCTTTTAACTCCCTGCTCTTTCCAAGCTTTTGCACTATATTTATTCAGACAACTGGCCTGCGTTGAGAGATGAATATCTATTGAAGAATACTTTTTAACTAGTTCAATTACTCCAAGATCAGAAGCAATAACAGCATCAACCTTTAGTTTGGATAAAAACTTAATATATTCAATTAATGGTGGCAGTTGATCGTTATGTAGCATGCTATTTAAAACAACATATATTAATTTATTTTTTTTATGGGCAAGTTCAACTGCCTGAGAAAGCTCCTCATTAGTTAAATTATCAGCTGCGGCCCTAAGTCCAAAATCCCTTCCCGCTACGTATACAGCGTCAGCTCCATATAAAATTGCAATTTTAACCTTATCTAAGCTCCCCCCAGGGGCCAAGAGTTCCGGAACACTATGCACAGCAACAAACCTCTTTTTTAAATTTAACTGCCAATTGTTTAAAAGATCATATAAAATGACTACCGCATACACGCAACCGATAATAATGAAAAAAATATATTATATATTAATATTTATCTTAGTTTCTTCTGTTTTATATTTCTTATCAAGTATGGGAATGACTAAAACAAAGATCATTCCCTATCCATATGAAATAGTAAAAAAATACAAACTTGAACTAAAAAAAATTCAAAGTTCCCAAGTTTTAATTATTGGTGATCAATTTGCAAACAAACTTTCAGAATTTAAAGAGATAATTGAAGAGAATATATCATCTACAACTCAAGCCAAAATTAAGATTTATTCAATTTCACAAAAAAATGAAGGGCTTCATAGAACAATTAAAAAACTAAAACAACTTGAGAAACTCCCCCCTGTCATCATATATTTAGGCGGAAGTGAAGAATTTTTTGAACAAAAATTTTATATTAAAAATTATAAAGATATTTTAATTAACTTCAAAAAATATGATAATTATAAAATCGCAAGTGCAGTCACGATTTTCCCTTTTTTATCAAGATTTATTTATAAGAGGCATTCAACTCTTACACTAAACAGAATTAAACATAACTCAACTCTGTACCCCATAGATTTAAAACAAAAACAACATGAAATTGAATACCTACTTTTTGAAAATGAGATTAAAGAACTATTTGAAATCATAAAAAGAAAAAAATCAAAACTGATCGTAATTACTCCGCCAATTAACCTGTTTTTACCTCCCAATAGAATATGTGAAAATTCACAAACAGAACAAATAATAGCTCAACAAATGAAGGCCCTATCACTACTTAATAAAGGTTACTTTAAGGAATCACTAAATCTTCTTGATGAATTAAAGAGTGATTCCATGGCAAATGCCCAGACGTACTACCTGTTAGGAAAAAATAATTGGGAATCGGGGAATTTTAATTTAGCAATATCTAATTTTGAAAAGGCCACGGCTTATGACTGTAACCCAAACCATGCTAATATTTTACTTATTTTAATACTTCAAAAGTATGCAAACCGATACAGTATCCCTCTCATTGATTTTTATGACTATCTAAAAAAGCTATCTTACAATAAAGAGATGTTTAGTGAAAAACACATGCCACAAAATATCTTCTTTGAAGAAATATCTAAAATAATTGCCAAGAAGATTAAAGACTTACTACTTATCTAACGACACTTTTGTGATAAAAAATCACAATTTTCAGACTCACATTCATAGTCAGTAATACAGTATTCACCATATCGTGCAAGATCATACTCGGTTCCTATACATTTACCTGCTACAAAGTTACAACTTCTAGAACAACACTCAGAATCAACAACACACCTCATGCCAACTGATGCACAATCTTTTTCACTGCCAACGCATACCCCTTTAAAAAAATGACAATTATTAGAACAACACTCACTCCCTACAATACAATATTGAGATACTTTCGCACATTGAATTTCACTGCCAATACAACGAAAATCAAAACAGTTTTTACTATTACAATTACTATCAACATAACATTTATCGCCTATATTCCCTTGCTGCTGTGGTTTCACCCGTTTACAAAACCTGTTTGCACAGTTAAATGAACAACATTCAAAATCACCTCTGCAAGTTTGATACAACTCTAAACAACGGCCAGAAGCAGGTGTCCTATTTTTATTAAAAAAAGAGGCTGAATCACTAAAAAGTGCTAACGATCCAATAAGAACTATTATAAATATAACTAAAATAGGCCATTTTTTATTTGTCATTATTGAACCAACTACTTATTTTTATTATTACAAATCTTTTTACCATCATAATTCTTAATAAATCCCTCTTTAATTTTATCGTATGCTTTGTTAGCTTTAAAATGATCGGTACAAACCTTACTTTGAAGATCATCAGAGCTCTGTAGTCCTTGTTTATTATTCTCTCCCCTAGGCGTAATCTCAAAAAAATCTGATAAATTGTCATCTGGTGATTTTAAATAACATCCAAAAGTTTGTGCGCAATTCTTATTAAAATCACTCGAATGACCTAACTGCTTACTTACTTTATTATCTGTTATAGTTCCAAAACTATCTGTTAAAAGAGCATCTTTGTTCTTGGTCCTTGGTCTTAAATAAGAAATCGATTGCAGCTTTGTACAATAAAGTGCCAAAGGCTTAACATAATTGTCAAATTTTTGAGACCTATCGCTTTTACCTCTCTCAGTTCTGTCTAAATTAATAGTGGTCTCTTTCAGGCCAGCAAGCTTACCTTCGTTCAACTTCAAAACTTTTCCAATTCGGCTTTGTATTAACTTTGTAAAATTACTTGCTGAATCTTGTAACGCTGCAGGTACAGGGCGATTAACAGATGATCCACTACTATTTCTTGCTTCACGATACTTATCCAATACTGCTTTAGTATGATTTATATCGACCATAACATCAGTACCATTTTGCTTCATTGCTTCTTCATATATCTCCTTCATTAATACTATGGTAGCAGCTTCAGTTTCAGTAAAACCTTCAGATTTATTATACAATGTTTTTGCATCTATTCCATTCTCTGTACTTAATATAGCAACTATCTTTTCATCT
>DAOVTR010000054.1 GCA_030633015.1 Bdellovibrionales bacterium | reverse complement strand
AGTCCATTCATTTTTCACCATACTAGACAAACTTAATATCGATTTTTTTAATAACGATAAATATGAAATAATTGATGTAAGAAGTGAACAAGAATTCAACGAAAATTCAATACCTGGATCCATAAATATTCCATTACTAAATAACTTAGAACGCCATCAGGTTGGCCTAATATACAAACAGTCATCCAAACAATGGGCCATTAACTATGCATACTATCTTGCAATAAAAAAAGAAAAACACCTTATTTCTAAAATAGCCCAATTAACTAATCCCCAGAAAACCCAAATTATATATTGTTTTCGTGGTGGAGATCGAAGTGGATATTTTTCAACACTAATGGAAAAACTAAACTATCAAATTTTAAAATTAGAAGGTGGATATAAGTCTTTCCGAAAATATGTTTACAATCTTTTGTATGAACAAGAAATAAAAGTGATATCTCTTTCTGGACTTACCGGATGTGGTAAATCAGAAATTCTAGAATATATTAATAAAACTTATCCACAATTTCCCATAATTCACCTGGAACAATGTGCTAACCATGCCTCTAGTGTCTTTGGGGAAGTTCGATTTGCAAACATGAATACTTCAAAAGTTTTTAACCAACTACAATTTGAAACTAATTTATTCTTAGAAATTTTACCTTTTAAAAAAGATAATAATTTACCTACTTTCTTATCCGAAAAGGAAAGTAAAAGAATTGGCAAGTTTATTATCCCTCCTACTATTTTTAAAGCATTAGAAAAAGAAATACATATTAATATCAATAGCTCACTTAAAAATAGAGTTAAACGTTTAAATCGAGAATATTTTAAAAACATTCAAGCAGAAAATAGTATTATAAAATCACTTTCTTTTTTAGAGAAACGAATTGGTAAAAACCAATTGGATATATTAACCTCATTAATTACAGATAAACACTATGATGCTTTTTTAGAATGGATGCTTATCCAATATTACGATAAAGTTTACAAAAAAACCAAAACAGGACCAATTTATAGTCTTAATAACGAAACGATAAAACAATCAAGTGATGATATTATAAAATGGTGGAAAGATAATATTAATTATTAATATTATAAAATACGACAAAAGCTGCTGCAACAACAACCAAAACCATCACCGCTAGATTAAACTTACCTACTTTTCTATCGCCTGTAGAAAGCTTTAACCCTACTCGCTGAGTTTCTCTATTTATGCGAACTTTATCTTTTTTATCTTTCTCTTTTCTCTTCTTCTTTTTTAAATCATTTTTTCCCATTGAAACCTCTTTTATATTGATTTTAAAAATAAAAACAGTTTGTGTCAAAAAAGAAAAACACTAAAATCGACGCAAAGCCTCTTTTTTATGCTGTTTATGTAATAATTTTTTAATTTTATATCTAATAATTATTATTTCAAAAATAAGAAAAAAAGCAGAAATAATATAAAATCCACCGGTCTTAAAAAATAACCACCAATCAGTACTTGCCTGAAAAGTTAAAATACCCATAAAAAGACCATAAATACCAAAAAACAGTGCTATATGAATTTCAAACTGCTTCATAATAAACTCAGGAAGATGATTTTTATTCATTTCCTCCATCATCTCTTGCAAAGGACCTTTACCAAAGAAAGATTTGATTCCGATAAAACAACATATGCCCACTCCTGTTAAGGCTGGCTGAAGTTTAAACCATACTCCATCATCTTTTATTAAAGACAACCCTCCTAGAATAAACATTAAAAAAAACATCATCTTGGAAATAGAATGTACATGTTTAACAAAAATTTTTTCACTAATAACTTCTATTAGCGCAAGTCCCATTCCTCCAATAACTGCAATTCTTATTGAATAATTGGCTTCTAAATACCAATAAGCAAATGCTGGAAGCAAAGATATTATAAAATAATTTTTTGAAAAGTTAGATTTATCCACTAGAAAGTTATAACTCTTTTATGAAGCTTTTTTCAAATATTTTTTAGCCTCTTCCATTTTTTTTAAGTGAATCTCTTGTAAAGACTGCTTTATTTTCTCTGGAAATAGTATCTCTGTCTTTGATTTTATGGAATATAACCATTCAAGTAAAGGTGCAGATCTCTCAACAGTAGCAGACCAAATTCTATCTCCCTTATTATTAATGGTTACATAAGGATTTCCCCAGTAATGATAACTAGTATTTAAATCTAACTCTGTATTAGAATTAATTTTTAATATTAATCTATCTTCATTACCGTTAAGACTTCTTATTGCACTGATATAGTCACCAACCTCTAGCAATGTATAGATAGGGTTATATAATTTATCTATTTTTGAAAAACTCTCTATCTCATCTATAGTATTGCTATTGAGACTATGATCTAGACAGCATTCATAAACAATTGATAGTTTTTCATCAATAAAAACCATTTTATGAATATATATGTCGGTTGATGTCCCATCTAAAAATGATAAATTGTATAAAATATGTTCTTGAATCTCTTGAAATCTTTTGTGATTTTCATTTTTATGATTAGAATTTGTACTATTATCTCTTAACTCCATAAATATGGCACGATCATCTCCTAAAAGTGGCTTAACAAAAACTTTCCCTAAAATCTCTTCAACTCGCACTTTTACATTTAATCTATACATAATACTGACTATGGCCCAAAACTCATCTATGGATTGACCTTGATTATCTAAGATGCTTTCCAACGGAGTATCTGCTTCTAGTGTTGAGATAAAGTCCATTAATTTTAAGTGATTAGAGCGCATTAATTCAAATGATGTTAGCATTAATTCTCCTCAATTTACCTAATTTCGCGGCCCACACGAAATAGAGTTAACTTCAACAAGTACCTTAGGTAATTTGTCGGGTATTTAGATTATAACTTTAGTGATTTTTAATAAAATTCCTGTAATAATAGATAGATGATAGCAAAAGTATTGTTTAAAAATCCCATTCTTATGATTGGCATCCTTATGGTTACCATTTTATTACTAACTCTAAATAAAAAGGGAATGTTTTTTAATCGTACAGAACTTCTAAAGGCAACTTCCTGTAATTCAGTTTTAGTTATGCTTAACAAGAGAACACCAGAAACATGGACAAATAAATGTCGTGAAAATAACTTAGAAGTAAATATTGAATCTACTCTTAAACCAAAGCAACTGAAAGATCCAAATACAATGAAAGCAGTTTTATACAGGGAACTTGCTAACAACCTTATTTTTATTTCTAAAAATTCGCTAAATGAAAGTCTTGAAAGGGTACTGTTTGTATCGGTAAAAATAAATAGTCAAAAAATGGAAATAAATGCTTTAACTGAAGGCAAATATATAGCAAAACTTGCTACAATGAAAAACAGTAAATTTATCTCTGACCATTTAAAAAAGACCGTTAAGGTTAAAGAAATTATCAAATAATTTTGCATCCAAAGATTTAAACTCTAATAACTTTCCTTCAACTTCAAGAACATATTTATAGGCGTGAAGAAACATCCTGGCACCATGATCTCCTCCATATAAATCATCTCCTAAGATTGGATGTCCGATATTAGATAATTGAGATCTAATTTGATGCCTTACTCCTGTGAAAATCTTAATTTTCAATAAACTAAGATCATTTTTATTATTATAATCAACTACTTCAAATTTAAGTTTTGCAAACTGCCCATCATCAGAGACAACCATTTTTTTACCTCTCTTTTCTTTTGAAGAAAGATAATTTTCCAATTCTTGTCCTACTGTTATTTTTCCTTTTACTATTGCCAAGTATAATTTTTCTTTAATCTTTTCATTGAAATTCATTCTTAAATTTTTCCAAATTTTTTCTGATCTAAGATAAACCATAACTCCTGAGGTTCCATAATCTAAACGATTAATCAATCCACGATCATAAGATCTTTCATTTATATTTAATTCATAATTTTTTGATCTTAAAAATGAAAGGATGTTATTATTTTCTAAATATGAAAGAGGATGTGAATGAATATTAAATGGCTTATTAAAAACAACAATTATATTATCTTCATATAAAATTTCAATTTCAGGACCAATATAAATTGGATTCACCATCAAATCGTTTACAATATTTAAAGAGAGATTCATTTCATCTTTTCGATTTATTTTTTGATTTAATTGCTTTGTATTAAAAAACTTTTTTAATTTATTATTAGATAAATCAAAATTATCAATACAAAAATCTTTTAATTGTTTGTAGTCATAAAGTGAGCATAGGCTGCATTTATTTTGATCATATTTAAGATCTTTTTTCATAGATTATTTAGATTCTACTTTATGTCCAGGTGAGCTTAGATCAGCTTTTCTTATAATAAATTCGACTCTTCTATTAAGTTTTTCATATTTATTTTCATCTACACCGCTAATCTTTTCCGGTCGAGTATCACCATAAAAAACAGTTGTTATTTTCTTAGGAGACACTCCCTTCTTAGTTAAAAACCTAGCCACTGACATGGCCCTTAATGATGAAAGAGTTAGAGCATCATCACCTTTAACTGATACCTCTCCTCGACTTGCATACCCCTCTACAAAAACTGTCCAATTTTTACTACTTAAAAGCTTAATCATCTTATTAAAAATTTCAATCGAAATTTTATCAGTTTCTACTGACCCCTCTTTAAAATAAATTTTATCTTTTATTCTAACCTTTATTCCTTCCGGCATTTCATAAATACTTGCATTATCACTGAGTTCAAAATCAGATAAATCTCTTTTCATAAGATTAAGATCTTCTGTAGAAGTTCTATTAATTTCATGCTTATCTAAAATCCCTTCCATTGTTAAAAATTCAATTGGAAAAGGTTTAATCGGCTGCTGACTTTCAATCATTGTTGGATAATCATCAGGAGACTTTCCTCTTTGAATAACTTCTCCTTGCTTTAGAACACTACCACCAAAAGCATTTCGAACTGATCCTAAGGCTGCTTCATATTTTGCAGTCTCAGTTTTTGCAAAGGATAAAAGGAGTACAAAAAATGTAAGAAGAAGTGTTACCAAGTCAGAAAACGTGGTCATCCACATTGGCGCACCCATTGGGCAAGGTTCACACTTTACCTGTTTTTCTGAACTTCCTGTATCTTCATCGGCCATAATTAACTGTCCTATTTATAATAACTATTCTTCCGTTCCCATGTCTTCAACTTCTCTTTGAGAAGGTGGCAGAAAAGAATTTAATTTTTCCTTAATAAGCCTTGGATTTTCACCTGCAACAATTCCTAATGTTCCTGCAATAATAATATTCATTTTAAGTATTTCCATACCCGATCTAAGACCTAATTTATTTTTCATTGGGAGTGCGAAAATATTAGCAATAACTGCTCCATAAAAAGTTGTTAGTAGTGCTACGGCCATGGCAGGTCCAATCGAAGAAGGATCCGATAAATTTTGAAGCATTATAACAAGACCAATTAGAGTTCCAATCATTCCCATAGCAGGAGCAGAATCTCCAATCCCTTCCATAACGCTGATCCCTACTTTATGCCTCTCTTCCATAGCGTCGATTTCCATTTGTAAAATTGCAGAAATAACTTCAGGAGGCCTATTATCAGCAGCTAAGGCCATGGCCTTCTTCAAAAAAACATCATCTATTGGAACTTTTTCTAACGCAAAAACAGACTCTCTTCTTGCTGTCTCTGCAAGTTTTCCTATTTCATTAATTGTATCCAGAGGATCACTAGGAGTGAATAAGATGGTCTTCATTGTAAACTTTAAAAGATTTTGCAATACTTCCATTGGCCACTTTACAAAAGTAACACCAATCAGTCCTACGAAAACAACTAAAACAGAAGCTACATCAATAAAGATAACAATATTAGCACTTGCTACAATTGCCCCTAAAATGGCAACGGTACTAAGAACCAGACCTATTATAGTAGCGATATCCATAATCTAATTCCTTGATAAACTTATTCCATATATCTCAACTATCGGAAATTAATATGAACGCTTTAAATAAATCTTTGATATTACTCAATATACAAAAATGGATTATTTTTCCTAGAAAATAAGTTGACTTAAATACTCGAATTAAATTTAGATTTTATTTATCAGATAACTTAAAACTATCATCTAAAAAATGAAGGGCTGATTTTCTCAAATCTCCTAATGAAATGGATTCCCCAGAAATTAAAAGTTCATCCTTGATATAATTTTTGGGAAATCCAATTAACTTCGACAACGTCGAGATTGTAATTTTATTTTCTGATTCGGCTGCCATTATTCCAGACACTAAATCCGGATCAGACGACACTCTTCCAAGTACCATTCACACTCCCTTGCAATTTACCTAGCACATCCTTGCTAGAATTATAATCTCAGAACTTGTAGATCATATCTATTTCAAATTATTACTGTCAACGTAACACTCTATTAAATGGACAAATGTAAGAAATTATTAGTTAAAGAAAAAAAACATAATATGCTAGGAACACACTAGTGCTTAGCGTCATAGGTTAGATTTTCAAAACTTGTACAAGAACCAACCCACGCAAGCTTCGCCGTTCCAGTCTCACCTGATCTATTTTTACCTACAATAATTTCCGCTATTCCAGGTTCTTTAGTATCCGGATTATATACCTCATCTCGATAGACCATTGTTACAATGTCTGCGTCCTGCTCAATTGAGCCTGATTCTCTAAGATCAGAAACATTAGGTCTTTTATTAGGCCTTGATTCAACTCCCCTATTAAGCTGAGACAGAGCAAGAACTGGACAACCTAACTCTTTGGCCATGCTTTTAAGCCCTCTAGAAATTTCAGAAATTTGTTGCTCCCTAGAAGGATTATTATTATGAGGTCTCATTAATTGAAGATAATCAATTACTACAAGCGCAAGCCCTTGCTCTGCCTTAATTTTCCGACACTGACTCTGAATATCAAGCAAAGTAACGGTTCCAAGATCATTTATTAAAATAGGAAGATTCGAAAGATCTGAAACAGCTTTTGCAATAGATTTTAAATCTGTTTCTTGAAAAGATTTTGTTCGCATTTTCCTAGAATCAACTTTGGATCTGCTAGATAAAATTCTCATACTAAGTTCATTATTTAACATCTCTAGAGAAAAAATTGCGACTGGTAATCCTGTCATATCACAAGTATTAACAGCAATATTTAAACCAAGAGATGTTTTACCCATTGCTGGACGACCAGCAAGTACAATTAATTGACCTGGTTGCATCCCCAAAAGTAGACTATCTAATTTAGGATATCCTGTAGAAAGACCAGAAATTTCTCCAATTGATCTACTGGTATCTTCCAACTCCCTCAAGTTTTGCTTTAAGCAAGTATTTAATTTTACTAGTCCACCAGTTTTTGCATCATTTGTTAATTTGAAAAAACTTGCTTCCACTTCTGAAATATAATCTTCAATATTTCCGGAAAAAACTTTTCCCCTTTCAGAAATTCTATCAGCAGTTCTAATAATTTCTCTTAAATTAGACTTATCTTTTACGGTCTTTGCATAGATATGAACATTCGCTGTAGAAGCCTGATCTTCGACAATATCTAAAATAAATTCTTTATCACCTAAACTCTTAAGTTTTCCAATGTCAGAAAGTTTTGAACATACTGTAACATAATCTACAGGCTGACTCTGTACACATAAATCTTTTATACTTTCAAAAACAATCCCATATTGAGGGTGGTGAAAATCATCTCCCACAAGCATTAAATCTGAAATCTCATCAAAAACACTTCCGTCAATTAACAAACAACTTAATAATGATTTTTCAGATAACACATCATGGGGCAACTCTTTAGATAGAGACATAAAAATCCTTAAAAAGCTAAGGAGGTAAATTACCTCCTTACTTTCTTACTTTATTACTTTATTCTGCTGATTCTTGATTTTGATCTATTTCTACTTCAACTTGTTTTTCAACTTTCTTTGTCTTCTTTTTTTCTTTTGCTCTTTTCTTTTCTTCTTCAACTTGCTTTGGATCCATTAAAACTTGAATTTTAAAAGTTGCGTCGACACCAGAAAAAAGCTTTGCCTTAATATCAAATTTACCAAGGCCTCTAATTGGTTTTTCAATTACAATCAATCTTTTTTCAATATCTAAACCTTTATCGGAAAGCTGTTTTGAAAGATCGGCATTGGTTACGGTTCCAAATATTTTACCGCTTGTTCCAACCCTTTTATACATTTGTAACTCTACTCCCTCAAGCTGTTCCTTCAACTTTAGAGCAATTGACTCCTGTTCTGTGATTTTTTTTGATAATCTTTTTTGCTGATCATCTAACGATTTTTGATTCGATTCATCTGCAAATACTGCTAGATTATTAGGCAAAAGATAATTTCTCGCATGTCCTGCTGAAACCCTTACAATATCTCCAACATTTCCCAATGATGAAACTTTTTCTGTTAAAATAACTTTCATTCTATATCTCCTTCTTTTTTCTTTAAAAATTTTCTAAAATTAAACCATAAATCAAAAAGACCTATGATTATTAGCATTCTCCATGCCATAAAAACTGTAAATACCATAAGTATTGATCTTAAAAAACCAAATATTTTCCAATGAGT
>DAOVTR010000202.1 GCA_030633015.1 Bdellovibrionales bacterium | reverse complement strand
CCAGGGGAATGGATCTCCTCCCATTTTTTGAGAATAAAGATAAAATTATGTTAGTAGATGCAATTCAAAGCAGTAAAGAACCTGGTGAGATTGTGCGAATTGAGGGGAGTAATTTATCTAAGTTTTTTTCCAATAAAATGTCTCCCCACCAAATTGGCCTTACAGATCTTTTGGCCATGACTAATTTGGAAGGTGGATCAAGCAATCATATGGTCTTATATGGTGTTGTACCTAAGTTAATTCAGACAGGGCTTGAGCTTACGCCTGAAATTTATAAATCACTTGATAAATTAGTTGTAAAAGTAGTAAATGAACTTAAAAGTATTGGAATCGAACTTCAAAGCAAATAACAATGTTAAATAAAAAGTTTTCAGAAACAAAATTTATTCGGCCATGCCTTGATGCCTGCACGTTTATCTATGTATATTTTGCCTCTAAAGGAGAAAAGTTTAAAAAACATATTATAAACGGACTTTTGAAAATTAAAGTAGGTCTTTCGCAAGAAAGTAAAGAGACCAAGGAGATGCTCGCAATATATTACAAGTTTACTCAAGGGAATAGTTCAATTCGTGAAATGAAACTTGCAAATGAACAATTTAGAGATCTTGTTAGAGCATTAGGCATTGGTATCTTTGCAGTTTTACCTTTTGCGCCAATTACAATTCCGTTTATAGTTAAACTAGGAAAAAAGTTTGGTATAGATATTTTACCAAGCTCCTTTAGAGATTAAACTTTTTTAAATTCAGATTAAATTTTATGGCCACAGAATTGGATAGTGTTATAATTTAACTGTTTAATTTTAATAGAGGATGAAGTGAAAATACTTTATGTAGAAGATGATGACGATATTAGGGATCTATTTGTTTTAAAAATAGAATCTATCAGTGGGTATGAAGTAGTTGAAAAACAATCAGGAAATGAGGCCATAGAACTCTTAGAGACTGATAGTGATTTTTCATTTATTGTCTCTGATTTTAATATGCCAAACGGGACAGGACTTGATCTTTATAAATACGTTAAAGATAAAAAATTGCAATCACCTTTTATTGTTTTAAGTACAGAAGATATATCGGTATACCCTGAGTTTAATGATTTTTTTGAGAGAAATGATGCTAACGGACATGTTGAAAAGCCACCAATGGGAACAACTCTAGAAGATGCCATTGAAAAGGCGATGGATCAGTCTAAAGAGAGTGTAGGAAAGACTAGTGAGTTAATTTCAAAAGATGCTGAGGGTAGTACATTTGCAAGTATTAATATAAATATCTTTTTAAAAACAAAAGTTTCACCATCAGACGTTTATTTAAAACTATCTGATAATAAATATGTAAAAATAATTAATAAAGATGAGTTGTATTCAAAAGATTTCATAAATAAATATATCGGAAAAAATACGAAAAGATTGTTTATACCTCAAAATGAACATAAGGAATTTGCAGATAATATTATGAATTCTCTCCTTGATGCATTGTTGAATTTAGATGTGGATGCTGATGATGCCAATGATATTATTGTGCAAGTTCATGAAGCAGTTCAAGATCAACTTTTAAATATTGGAATTGATCAACAGGTTGTAGAGGTTGCAAAAAAGACAGCTGATACAACTTTAAAAATGATGAGTAATGCACCAACTCTTTCGGCCATGCTTTCAAAGGTTAATAAGGGGGGAGATTATATTTTTGAACATAGTCTTATGATCTCATATATTAGTAGTGCAATTGTTGACAACATTGAATGGGAGACAAAAGATGCAAAAATGAAGCTCTCTTTGGCGTCTTTTATGCATGATATTACGCTTGAAAATCATGAACTTGCAAAAATTCAAAGTTTAGAAGATAAGAAATTATTGGATTTTACACCTGAAGAAAGAGATCTTTATAAAAAGCATCCACTTAATTGTATGAATCTGATTAATAAAATGTCGGAGTTACCTACAGATATTGACCATATTGTATATCAACATCATGAACTTCCTGGAGGCAATGGTTTTCCTAGAGGACTGTCAGCCTCTAATATAAATCCTCTTGCAGCAGTATTTATTGTTGCTCATCAGGTGGTTAACTACCTTTATAGTTTAGATGATAATAATAATTTTAATCCAGATGAATTTATCACTGAAATGGAAAAATCTTTTAATAAAGGGACATTTAAAAAGCCACTCAAAGGAATGATTAAGATTTTTAGGCCTAAGTAAAATTAAAATATAATTGTAAAAGTTGTATTTGGTTTATTGTCCACAGAAATAGTACCACCATGATTTTCAATAATTTTTTTAGACCAATAAAGTCCAAGCCCAGTACCTTCGCTTCCTTTCGTAGTATATTGGGGAGCAAATATTTTATCTGCAATTTCCATATTAATTTTTCCACAATCTATTATTTCTATAACAGTCTTTTTATCAGGATTTGTAAATACTGAAATTTTAATCCATGGATTTTCCAAATTTTTTACAACATAAATTGAATTATTGATTATATTATTTAAAACTTGTCCAATTTGAGTTTTAGAGCATTTAAGTTTGATATCTTTATTTTTAAAATCAATATTAAATTTTATTTTAAACTTATCTATTAGTGGTGTCATTTGCTCGGCTATGTTATCAGTAATGATTTTTAAGTTTTCATCAATTTTTGGAGCTTGTTGTTGCTTAACTAGCTCTTTAGTATGATCAATAATGCTTAGAATCTGATTGCAGCTTTTTTCAATTTTCGTATAAATCTTGGGTAGACTTGTTTCAGGAATATTACCCTTTTTAATTTCTTGAACGTAGCCTAATACAAGAGCGATAGGGTTTTTTATGTCATGAATTATACCAGAAGTGGTCATCCCAATAATGGACATATCTTCTGTAAATTTTGCTTCTAAATCATCCATATTCTTCGAATTTGACATATTAATTCCTTAATACATAATCGACATTTTCTATAAAACATTTATATATATATAGCTAATATGTACTTAAATTTGTCCGATAAATCTAGTTGAGATTTTAATATTTTAAGTGAGTAAAAATGAATCTGATTTTAATTATTGATGATAGGGAAGATAGATTAAATATGTTATCTCTTAATATTGAGATGTATGTAGGCAGTGGAGTTGTTTCAAAGAGTACATATGCCGATGCAGTAGAGGTTTTAGAGGTATTAGGACAACAAGTTTCGTTAGTTATATGTAGGTCAGTAGTCGAAAAAAACAGTGTAGCTCTGGATATTTATACTTATTTAAAAGAACATGACTTGGGTACTCCACTAATTGTATTGGGTAATGAAGAAGCAATTAATGATCCAATTGTAGAATTTGTTCCTGATAATAATGATATAAAAACATTAGTTAGGTTAACTGCAAAAACTTTAGGAATAACAGCTCTTGATATGGCAAATCAAGTTGTCCCATCATATTTTCCAATTTCAATTACACATTTTAAATTTTTAGAAGTAGCACCATGTGATGTCTTTTTAAAAATCAAAAAAGATAGTGATTTTAAATATAAAAAAGTTCTTTTTGCTGACGTGGAAATATCTCAAGATATAATGGCCAAGTTATATGCAAAAAAGGTAACGAGCCTATATGTTGATAAAAGTGAAAGATTAAGGCTTACTGCAATTTTAACTGACGATATTTTGACTAAATTAAAATTGGTCGATGCAAAAAGTCCTGAGGTTTTAGAGGTAACTTCTAATGCAATGGAAGTAGTAAAAGAAAGAATAAATATTGAAGGGATAACTCCTGAAGTAGTAAAGATTTCTGAAGCGACGTTGCATACAATAAAAGATTATATTGAAGATGCACCAAAGTTAAAAAAGTTTTTGGCTAGGCTATTAAATAATAAAAATAGCTATTCATATAATCACTGTATTTTAATTTCTTATTTAGCTGATTATATTAATAAAAATATTGAGTGGGGATCAGCAGAACAATCTGAAAAATTAGGATTTATAGCTTTCTTTCATGATATTATTCTTTCAACGGATAATATGGTTAGAATTAGTTCTCAAGATGAACTGGATGCAAGTGATCTTTCGTTAAAGGAGAAGCAGAAAGTACTAAAACATGCTTTATCTGTTTCTGAATTAATAAAAAACTATCCTCGTTCTCCAATGGGGGCTGATCAACTTATAAGGCAGCATCATGGTACAATGAATGGAATAGGTTTTACTTTAACTGTTCCGCTTCATCTATCACCTCTTGCAGTTGTTTTTATGATTGCTGAAGAGTATGCTGAGTCCATATTAAAAAGTAGGGCCGATGAATTTCCTAAGCAGCTTGTTCTAGATAGAATGAAAGATAAGTTTTCTAAGGGGAAGCATCGAAAAATCTTAGAAGTTCTTGAAGGGATTGATTATCCTTAAAT
>DAOVTR010000255.1 GCA_030633015.1 Bdellovibrionales bacterium | reverse complement strand
TTTAAATTACTTACAACTTCGCATTTTTATTGTGAATTTGGTGAGAATATTACTCTATTAAAGATATAAAGACCATTTAATTATTATTTTCTTTGAGTTAAATTAAAAATTATTGAGGAGGTTCTCCCATGAAAATAATTGTCTTATAATTTGAAAAAAGAGTTTTAAGTTTTTGGTTGTATCTATAACTTTTGGGGCTGATTTTATTGGTGTCTGGAATGACAAAACTATTTTTATTAAGTTTAAATATTTCCAATAAAATTGAAAAATGTTCGCTGTAGCCTGCTTCAATTATTTTTACGTTTATCATATTCGGTTTTAAATTATTATTTACTAGATGCCTGTAAGCAGGAGTACTACCTCCAAGGGCCATATCAAAGTTTGCACAGTGTAGAGAACCATATAGAGATATAACCTTTGGTAGGGTACTATTTTGAGCAATGTTATAAGCTATAAAGCTTTCACGTGTAATTTGTTCATTCTTATAAATAATTTTTTGTTGTTGATCTGAAGGCTCTGATCCAAAAATTTGAAGATTGGGGTTTATAGAGATGGAGCTTCTGATTACACTTGCAATATCACTATGCCCTAGAAAATCAATAAATTCTGATCCATTTTCAATTTCTGTTAAAATATTATCTATATCTTTATCTTGTGTTTCTAAAAAAAGTTGATTGAAATAAATTTTGTTAAAAATATTTTGGGCAATAAAGTCTCTAAAGTTTTGGCGGTGAGTCTCTCCTAGACAGATATAATAACTTTCACACTGATTTAAAAGTACTCCCCATTCATCAACAGTTATAGAGTGTTTAAGGATTTCATCTTTAAAGTCATTCTCTTTTTGATCTAAAAATGAATCTATCGTTGCTGCTTGAAGATGGATACTGAGGATGATTACTATACTTGCAAGAAATTTCATATGGTTATGTTCCCCTCGTGAAGCTTAGTGTAAACAGGAGCTTATCAAAATCAAGGCTTATAAATAGTAATTTTGTAAAAATAACCCAATATTAATGAACTTGAATGAATAATTAATTGCTTATGTTATATTGCACCATGACTAAACTTTTTAATTATTTAATATTTATATTAAGTTTTCTTAGTGGCATTGCGCTTGTTGCAGCAGAGATTAGAACTGATCTTAATCTTAATGGTCGTAGTTTTGTTGGCCTTGAAAATGATCAAACCATGTCCATTGATTTCTTTCTTCTTTCTAATAAAAAGATTAAAAATTACAATAAATTTGAATTTAATACGTCTATATATTTTGAAAATAGTGGAAATTTAGATAAATACATTGATTTAGGCAGATCAGCATATCGTTTTAAATCTGGCCCACTAATGTATTCAGTTGGTAGATTTGATCCAACCCAAGAAATGTTGGATAATTATGAACCTAATATTTTAAATGCCATTGGAAAAAACTGGGCGAGAAATGAGCAAAATCCGTTTAATGTAAGGCCTGTTGGTTGGATTGGAAGTTCAGTTAATTATTTGGTAACAAAAAAAATTAATTTGTATTTACATTATAGTCCTATTTTTATTCCAACAATGGGGCCTAAAATAATTTATTCAAAATCAGCAGTACCAACAACAAATTCATATTTTACTAGGATGCCTCCAGGTGAAGTTAAGTTTAATGAGCAATCATATCTGCCTATTAGGGTAACTCTTGATGATGTAAATTTAAAAGAAATACTTTTTCAACATCAACTGTATTTTGGAATGAATTATCAACTGAAAACAACCTTAAATATGTATATGTCAGTATGGAGTGCTCCTGCTCCCAATCCATTAATTAAAACTAGTGAAAGTATAAACATTATAGATGAAGATATTTATATACTTGCAAATGCTGATCCTGTTTTTCCAAGAGAAAATAACATTGCTCTTGGATTGAATTATGAAAGATCGAAGTCGCAAATACTTTATAATTCTTATAAAGATAGTTTCACTATTTCATCTTCATATAAACATAGTTTTAGTTTTAAGATTGGTTTTTTGCATACCTTTTATCAAGGTCAAACAGCCGATCTAGAAAAGTCAAATATGGATCAGTTCTTAGGATGGATAAAGCTCCGACAAAAAATTGGAAAAACTTTTTTGTTAAAATCAGATATATTTAAAAATTTGGATAGTCGAAACAATGGAATGTCTTTAAATGTGTTTATTGATTATTTGAAATTTAAAAGTACTGTTTTATATGTAGGAGCTCAAGCTTTTACAGGTGGTGATAATAGTTATTATGGCCAGTGGAGAGCATTGGATTTTATTTCATTAGGGCTTAAAACAAAATGGTAAGAGTTATATTTTTAATATATTTATTGCTTTTGGTCAGTTGTAACATCAGCGGCTGGTGGGGAGAAGCTCCTCCAGCTAAATCTATTATCGATCTCTCTGAAAATGGTTCAAGCACAAAGTATAAAATAAGTTCCATTTGGAGTGGTGATGATAATGAGTCACTTAAAACATTAAATTATTTTAAAAAAAATATTGATGATGTTTGGGCCCAAATAAGAACCAGAAATAAAAATGTTATATCTGAAAAGGAACTAATGGTTTTAGTTCGAAAACGAGTTATTAAATTTTCAGATAGTATTGAATTGGATATAAAAAAGGCCATTGCAATTAAAAATCTTGTTGTTTCTAACGGAGGCTTAACTAAACAACGGTTTGATCATATTTTTTCCTGGTTGGAGCTTAATCGAAAAGATGTAATGAGGGTTTATCAGAAGTTTTTTATTGCAGGGGTGGATCTTGAATATATTGATATTGAATTAGGGTTAACAGTCCTTGGAGATCTTTTTAGTGTACTAGGTTGGGAGAAAAATACAAAGTTATTGGCCCAAGATATTGATCAGATATTTACGACGACTTCTTCTCAATCCTTAGTTAAACTTATTAGTCAAATTTTTAATTTCACCTGTCCCAATCAATTAGAAAATGTCATTAGCTCTTCTTCTCTTTCTAAGTGTATGCAGAAAATTAAGTTTGATTTTTCTGCTGGTAAAGCTTGGTTTGATTATAAACTGCAAAGAAATAGAGTTGATCATGATCCAGATAAAATTTTATTAGCTTTAGATTTTCTAGCAGCAAAAACAAAGAGTTGGTTTTCTAATAAAAGCTTAAAGGGCATAAATGTTGATCTGTTAATTAATGTATTAAAACGATATGATCTTAATCCACCTCATAATTTAAAAGAGTCCTTATCAATTGTTGAAGAATTTGAAGGCAGATCTGATCGTAACTATATATATCCAGATTTTGTTTTGAATTTAATTGAAACATTTTTAAAAGAACATAAACAATTGTTTCATGTAATGCCTGTTTTTCAAAAGCGATTTAATGAAAAAAGTTGCCTTGAGACAAATCCTGCTAATTGGAGAAGTTGTTCTATTGGTCAAAGCGATGTCAAGGGGCCTTCTAAGGCCTTTACTTTAGTTCGAAACTTAATAACAAACGTTTATTCAAAAGAAGTTCATAGTATAAATCCAAAACTAATTTCAAATATTTTAAAATTAAATAGTATTGCTCTTAAAGTTATTAAAACTTTTGATCAAGATGGTGATGGAATGATTAGCACTTCCCATTTAGATGAAAAAAATGAAGTATTAAATATGTTACAAAAGAGTGTTACTTCTATTGATATTATTAGTAAATATTTAGATGAATTAAGCACTAAATATCGATTAGTCGTTCCGTTACATCGCGAAGATGATGGACCTCTTGAAGGAATCGATCTCGGTGGGAT
>DAOVTR010000277.1 GCA_030633015.1 Bdellovibrionales bacterium | reverse complement strand
TCCAGCTCATTATAGAGCCATGCGTTGCCAAAATAATTAAATTGCTCAGAAATTAAAAAAGCATTGGAGGTAATTCTGGAATATTTATAATTTTCCGCTTTAAAATGCTGTTTTCCAACCTCTTGAATTTGATGAGCTTCTAAAATATTAATTTTTATATTTTTTAACATTTTTTCCACATTAGATCCCAATTTTATAAGATCTGACTTGCTTGCTGCTGTTATAAACAGTTCATGGTTTTTTCGTTCAGAATTTATGAGAGCGTGGTAGATACTGTGAATCCCAATAATTATTTGTTTATCCATTAATTATCCAATGTTTTAAGAAGTTTTTGTATTTCATCAGCTACGTTTACTAAATCAACCTTGACTTTCTGCTCTGTAGATCTAACTCTTATTTCTAGTTTACCATCTTTTTTATAATCTCTTTCTCCCAAAACTAACATTAGGGGAAGACCTAAAAGTTCTGCATCCTTAAATTTAAATCCGGGACCAGCATTTCGATCATCTAAAATAACTTCAATATTTTCTTTAATCAGTTGATTATAAAGCTCCAACGCTTTCTCATTTAACTCACGATCTTTACTTATCAATACAAAATAAACTTGATAAGGAGCAATAGAGGCAGGCCAAATAATTCCAGCCTCATCATGGCCTTGCTCAATTGCTGACGCTAAAGTCCTTTCAATTCCTAGGCCATAACAACCCATAAATGGATGAATTCTTTTCCCATTTTTATCCAAAATTGCAACATCCATTGCTTTTGTATATTTATCTCCAAGTTGAAAAATATGTCCGACTTCTATTCCTCTGATTTCCTTGACAGCAGTATTGCAAACAGAACAAAGATCTCCTTCTAAAGAAATTCTAAAATCTGCTTCATTTATATTTTTATCATCACGACTTGGAATAAAATTTATAAAATGTTTATCAAGCTCTAGGCCTCCGGTTGAATAACATGCACTCAAGTCCACACTACTTTCATAAATAATTTTCAATTTACCATTGATACCGTGAGGGCCAATAAATCCTTTAGGCAATCCCAAAGCTTTAAGTTCGCTGTCTGTCGCTGCTTTCAGATGATCGCATCTTAAATGAGACTGCAACTTGACCTCATTTACTTCATCATCTCCCAATAAAAGAGCTAAAATAAATTCCTCTTTATCTCCAACCGTTGAAGAATATACCACTGATTTCAAGCATTGATTTTCTGGCATCTTTAAAAAAGATGCTACATCTTTTATGGTAGCGACGTCAGGAGTATCAACTAACTTGATTTTATCTTTAGATATATTAAAATCAAGACTGCTTCTTTTTGTAACAGCTTTCTCAACATTCGCTGCATAGTCACAACTTTCACACTTAATGACTTTGTCTTCTCCTGAGTTTGCTAAGACTTGAAACTCATGAGTTTTCGCCTGGCCATCGGCCATATTTCCACCATCGGCCTCAACAGCAATAAACTTTAAACCAAGCCGACTAAAAATTCTTTCGTAGGCCTTAAACATTTCATCATAAGTAACATTTAAGCTTTCCCAATTATCATGAAAACTGTAAGCGTCTTTCATAGTAAACTCACGTCCCCTCATTACTCCATAGCGAGGACGAATCTCATCTCGAAATTTAGTATTTATTTGATACAATGTTATGGGAAGCTGTTTATAAGATTTTATTGTTTTCCTAAAAACATCAACCACCGCTTCTTCATTGGTTGGACTCACACAAAGATCACGCTCTGATCGGTCTTTCGCTTTAAGCATATCGCGAC
The DNA here is from genome assembly GCA_030633015.1 of Bdellovibrionales bacterium. The sequence continues at coordinate 1,683 of DAOVTR010000277.1, read as the reverse complement.
CCATTTTATTAAATCGGCCTGACTCCTTCCACAGCTCACCTGAGGTAATAACAGTCATAGCAAGCTCAAAACATCCAATTTTATTTAGCTCATCTCTCACAATATTTTCAATTTTTTGTTTTGTTCTAAGTCCCATTGGGAGGAGATTATAGAGGCCTGCTGCTGATTTTTGAATTAATCCTGCACGCATCATAAGCTTATGAGATATAACTTCAGCATCATTTGGCGTCTCTTTAAAAGTCTGCCAAAAACCCGTTGAAAGTTTCATAATTAATCCCTTTAAATAATAAAAGGTCTAACCGGTCAATTAATATAAAACCGGCGACATGTTTCTAGGTAATTCAAATGCAGCAATTGCATCATGTTGTAAAGAAGAAGAGCTCACAATTTTATAACTTGTCGGATTATCAAATATCTTTTTACACAAAAGATTATGTAAAAAATGGCCAGACTTATAAGTTGTAACTTTTCCTGCAATATCATAACCCATTAACGAAAGATCCCCAATGGTATCCAAAATTTTATGCCTATTAAACTCATCAATAAAACGAACACCCTCTGGATTAACAATAGTAAATTCATCCAAAATAACCGCATTATCCAACGAACCGCCCTTAATCAATCCCTTACGTTTCAACATATCAACATCTTTTAAAAAACCAAATGTACGCGCCCTGCAAATTTCATTTACAAACGTTTCACAAGAAAATTCAAAATATCTATTTTGAGTCTTTATTTTTGGATGAGCAAAGACAATTGTTGAATCTATAATCAAACGATTTGATGGCTCAATTACTGCCCACTTATCTTCAAACTCAACTCTAACAGGTTCAGTAATTACCATAAATTTTTTGGAAGCATTTAAAGGAGTAATTCCAATCTCTTTAAGCAAGAAAGCAAAAGAGCCCCCAGATCCATCCATGATTGGTACTTCTGGCCCATCAATCTCACAAAGAACATTATTAATACCAAGTCCGTAAAAAACAGATAAAAGATGCTCAATGGTATGAACACAGTTTTGCCCCTCACCAATAGTTGTAGCATTTTCAGTGGCAATTACTGTATCGTATGAAGCTTTTATTTTAGAAGAATTGGCAATATCAGTTCGCTTAAACTGTATACCAAAATCAGCTCCGGCTGGATGCAAAGTTAAATTAACAAGTTTCCCAGAATGCAACCCGCGTCCAGTCACTGAAACCTTTTTAGATAACGTTCTTTGATATAACATGAACTTTTCCCAATATTATTAGTAAGTTATCATTGTCACACAAGCTAGCTTCCCGTGCAAGCCACTTTTAAACTTGAGGGAAAATAGATTAAAAATCCTGTGACAATTAAGTGTAAAAATCTGTAGCAAAAATATGTTTTTATTACCAGCCATTTTTGCCAATGGTGAATTTTTAATATAGATAAACATTATAACTTATTATAATTGTCGATAGATTGTAACCAGTGGAAATCAAATGGAAATATGGACAAAACGCCCAACAACTGAAGCCTTAAACAGCATGTGCAATAAAAGCTCAGTAAGTAATCTTGGAATTGATTTTACAGGCGGGTCTTTGATGGAGATCATTGCCCATGAAGATGTGAAAATTTCTGGAGCTGATATTGAGAATGTTTTGATTGATCCAGAATCAAGCGATTCTATTATTGAATCCGTAAAAATTCAGCCAACTGGGG